>SUZP01000017.1 GCA_015059865.1 Rikenellaceae bacterium
AGTGACAGCGTATGGCTCTGAGACTGAAAATCTCAGAAAGAAATCCCCGTACATCCATCACGAGCAGGTTAGTCACGACGAAGTTACCAATCTACACAATATCATCATTCGTTACGAGAACGACAAGGCTTGGCCACGCTGGAACTATGCCAACAATAGCGAGGCATATCGAGTGCTTGTTGATGCAGTAAAGCGACTCTCCTCAGAGCAGAGCAATGTGCGCACCGTGGTTATTGAGGGTGCGGCATCGCCAATAGGTAGCGAGGCGTATAACCACAATCTTGCTCTTCGCCGTGCAAAGGTCTTGCGCAATATCGTCTCCAAGATGAAGGGTGGCGACAAGTTGAAGATACATGTCATATCGGCAGGCGAGGATTGGAGCACTTTCCTTTCGTATATTGAAATAATGTACCACGAGCCTAATCGTGAAGAGGTGCTCGCCATTCTTCGTACCGATGTCTCGAACGACGAGAAGGAGCGCAGGTTGCAGGCTCTCGATAGAGGCAAGACTTGGCGAATGTTGGTTAGAGAGTTTATGGCTTCGGCACGAAATGCCGCCGTTATCCACATTGTTGAGGTTGCCGACTTAGCTCCAAAAGAGCCACCTCTCAAATTCCGACCTATGGTCGCTCCGGTCATAGAGAATATAATCATCCCGTCAGAAGAGCCGAAAGATACGGTGCAGACACAGCTTCTTCCTCCGCGCAAGCCTGTTGTGGCGATGCGCTCAAATCTGCTTGTGCCGGCGTTGAATGTGGGTATTACCGTTCCGATTGGCACAAATTGGTCGGTCGCAGCCGACTACTACTTCCCTTGGGTGTGGCCTAAGCGCGACAACAAAAACTGCTTCGAGTTGTTGGCGTGGGGCATTGAGGGGCGTTATTGGTTTGGTCGCAACCGTACGGTATTCGACCGCCTGCAAGGTCACTCCATAGGAGTCTATGGCTATATGGGATACTACGACTTCGAGCGCAACTATCACGGACACCAAGGCGAGTTTGTAAATGTAGGCGTGGACTACACCTACGCTATGGCGGTGGGCAAGAAGAGGTCGGTGCATTTCGAGTTTTCGCTCGGCGTGGGTTATATCTACTCGCAGGCGAGAAAATATACCGTTATCGAGTCGCATGGCCCACTCATTAGCGACAAGATAACCAAGAAGGTGGGCTTCTTTGGCCCTACGAAGGCGAATATATCGCTTGTAGTGCCAATTTTCCAAAAGGTTAAACCAAACGATAAACAACGAGGCGATGAGTAGGGTGCGATACATACTGCTTGTCGCTGTGACAGCTCTTCTCTCGGTGGCGTGCCAACGCCGACCTATGGAGGAGAACTACTTGCGCGTATATCTCGACCTTAAAATCGACCGCGAGATTACAAACTACGAGGTTGGCGAGAGCGAGCCCGGCCTTATGCGTGTGGTATTCTTCGATGCCGTTACCAAGGAATATCTAAGCCACGACTTCGTGTCGCACAATGGTGGCTACATCTTTGCTCCGTACGGAGATGTGGATATGGTGGTATATAATCTCGAAGCGGGGGAGACATTTATACGCAACAACTACTCGTGGTCGAATATGGAGGCCTATACCGATGAAATCAGCGAACAACAGCGCAGCCGCTTTACGCGATACTTACAGTCGCGTGTCGATACGCGCCCATCGTACAAGGATATTCGAGTTACGCCGGGACACCTCTTCGTTGCTCGCGAGCACAATATCCATATCCCTCGCCACATCACCGAAGATGTGTTTATCATTCAAGCAACAGCCAAGACCATTGTCGAGAGTTGGACTGTCGAGGTAAACGGCATTGTGGGCATGGAGTGGGTAGGCTCTGTTTCGATGCTTATTTCAGGACAAGTGGGAACCCATTTTGTCGCTACTAAAACTGACTCTACAGAGCCGATAGCGCTCTATTTCGATGTTGTTAGTGCACAACGCCGCAGTGCTGCAATGACATCGCGCTTCGAGACCTTCGGTCGCGAGAAGACAAGCGGCGATGTGGCTCTGTTGAGTATATTGTTTATCGATATACAAGGCCACCCTTATATGTACAACTTCGATGTATCGGACCAGATGGAGAATAATCCCGAGCAACATATTGTGATAAATGGCGATATAAACATTCCGAAGCCGGAGATTGGAAGTGGTTTCAAACCGGTGGTTGATGATTGGAAAGAGCACGAGTATGATATAGATATATAGACGAGAGACGAGAGACGAAAGACGAGAGAGTTCCAATTAGTGAGTAGTGAGTAGAGAGTAGTGAGTAGAGAGTAGTTTTCAAATTGACAATTGATAATTGACAATGGACAATTAAAGGAATTTTTAATTCTTAATTTTTAATTTTTAATTACTTTCTCGCGCACCCCAGTAAGCGACCAACGGGAGCGCCCCCAGTAAGGGCGGAACGCCCGCCCCCAGTAAACCCCAGAAAGGGTTGCGCCACGATAACAATAGGAGTTTAGAAAACAGAAAACTTTTAATTAGTGAGTAGTTAAAAACTTTTAGCGCTCCCCAGTAAGCGACCAACGGGAGCGCCCCCAGTAAGGGCGGAACGCCCGCCCCCAGTAAACCCCAGAAAGGGTTGCGCCGTGACAAGGGTAGGAGTTTAGAAAACAGAAAAACTAAAAAACAGACATAAAACCTTAAAATACAGAGACAAAAAAACAGAAACATTAACAAAAACCATTTAACAATTTTTACAAACAACAAATTTTTACTATTTTTAAACCAAATTTTTATTAACTTTCAAAAACTTTAATGTTATGAAAAAGATTTTCTTATTTGCTGCGGCAGCGATGGTATCGTTGAGCAGTTGTGTACAATCCGAAGAGGTTTACACCGGTTCGTTGAACGAGATGGGCTTTAAGTCGGCCATAACTCGTGGTATCATTCAGACGAATGATGACATGACCTATCCTATTGCAGTTACTGCAGTATGGGACGATGCTAAGGATGGCAATTTCACCTCGTATTTCGAGAACGGCAAGTTCGTTTATGACGATGGTACTTCGTTGTGGAAGGGTGAGCCTGCTCGCTACTGGCCAACCAGCGGTGATATGCAGTTCCTTGCTGTTAGCCCTTATCCAGTAAATTCTGACCTTGTTCCATCGTACAAGACAAATGGCGAGATTGAGAAGTTTGTTTGGGGTGGTACTAATGCTATCGACAACAATATTAAGGATCAGCACGATGTTATTTTCTCTGACCTTCTCAGCGTTGAGGCTCCTCAGACTGCTGCTCAGCCATTGCTCTTCCACCACGCTTACGCTCAGCTCAACGTAACTTTCAAGAAGACCGATTCGGCTGCTGCCGTTGTCGTTAAGAGTGTTGCTGTTCAGGGTGTAAATTTGTCGGGTGTCTTGACTGTAACTCCTGCTGCTGGCGCAAAGAGTACTGCTGAGTGGCAGTCAGGTTTGACAGTATCGCGTTACTTCTTGCCTGAGTCGGCAACAGGCGTTGAGGATGGTACTTTGGATGCAACTCTCGAGGCTGCTACTCCATTTGCTCCACAGCCAGTTCTCGTAATCCCAAGTGCACAGACTAAGATTGTTATCAAGTATACAATCGATGGTCACGAGCACATTTACACCCACACTCTTTCGGGTAACTGGGAGATGGGCCACAAGTACACTTACAACTACACTATCAACGTGAACGAGATTATCTTCGACTGCACAGTTGAGGATTGGATTCCGGTTGATGGCGGTTCTATCACTATCTAATTTTTCAAAAAAAACTTAATCCGTGTGGGGCTTGACCGCCCCCACGGGTACTATGATTTAATTGACAATTGAGAATTGAGAATTGACAATTGATAATTGATAATCGACAATCGACAATTGATAATCGATAATTGATAATTGATAATTGACAATAGCTAAAAGGTTATGCGGAGGGTGTTAATAGTATTGCTGACAATGTTGGTTTTGAGTGGTTGCGACCACTCGGAGCCGATAGGCTATTCTCGCAAGATAGGCTTTGCCTCGCAGATAAATCGCTCTATTGTTGAGGATATTACCGACTTACAGCAGCAGGAGATAAAACTCTTTGGTGCCTATACCCTTGATGGTGGCACTGCTCGTGTGTTCGATGCCGAGCGACTCTACTACGATGCTACACTGCCGGGTTGGGACTACGCTATTCCGCAATATTGGATTATGAATGCTGCATATCGTTTTTGTGCCGTATCTCCGTACAATGTGCCATGCACCTTCTCCGACGAAACGGGAGAGGTGACTATTGGCGGATATGTGGGAAGCACGGGCGGTGCAGATATTCTCTACGCCTCGGCAGAGCGCGACCTCTATGGCAACGAGGACTACTCGACGGTGCCACTGCACTTCCGCCACGCCTGCGCAGGAGTGCAGTTCAACTTGGTAAATGCATCGAGCAATGTGCTCAAAGATGTTCGCAATATTCGCCTTGTGGGGTTGCAAAATAGGGGAACATTTACATTCGACTCGCAGGGCTCGGCAGCGTGGGTGTTGGATGGCTCGACCATAGGCGAGAGCGACTCCGAGCAACCTTTTGGCGGTATGTGCACGCTGCCCGATGGTGGACTGCCTGTAAATCTGAATGTCAAGCACTCTCTCTACGACGAGAAGGTGTTGATGGTGCTTCCGCAGGCGATATACAAAACCCCCGTAACGCTCCACTTGGAGTATATCAAGGAGGGTGATACGGAGTATGCAATACGCAATATTGAGCTCGGTTGGCTCGGAGGTGTAACTCCTACCGAGTGGAAGTCGGGCGAGAAGTATGAGTATAACTTGACCATTACCGATAACACCATAACCTTCGAGGTTATTGTCGTGGATTGGGTTGATAATTTTGTCGATTTGTAGAGGAGAGAGAGAATGAAGGGCTTTTTTCAGATATTTTCAGTGTCGTTTTTTGCAGTGTTGTTGTGGGGATGCAGCAATGGTGGCGATGTGGAGCTTGGCAGTTTGAGCGAGATAACCTTCAATGCCAAACATCTCTCGCGTGGTGTGCTAAATCAAACCACAATCGACAATGGCGAAGGAAGGGTGTATGTCTGTGGTGTGCAGAACAACTCAACCAAGATTTTCAACAATGTCGCCATCACGCGTGATGCCGCTA
Source organism: Rikenellaceae bacterium (assembly GCA_015059865.1). Taxonomy (GTDB): domain Bacteria; phylum Bacteroidota; class Bacteroidia; order Bacteroidales; family Rikenellaceae; genus Alistipes. The sequence goes on from SUZP01000017.1 coordinate 5,109, forward strand.
CGGGCAAGTGGTTCCCTTCGACCAAGCGTAATTGGGTGGAGGGTAGTAACTATTCGTTCCACGCCTACGCATACAGTACAAACAGCGGACTTACCATCGACAGCAGCAAAGATGGTCTTGAAATCTCGGTGCAGCAACCTACATCCTACAACGAGGATGCGATGATTGACTATCTGCTATCCCACTCGTTCAAGGTGGCCGATGGTGCGATGAAACCTATCGTGCAACTCTATCTCGAACACGCAATGTCGTTGGTGGAGATATATGTTGTGCGTGGTAATATGTTCGATGCGCGTCTAATAAAGATGACCTTCGAGAATATCTATACGCAAGGCTCGATGAAGTGTACCTCGCAGGCGACAGCCAATTCGGGCAATCGCAATGTATGGGAGGTCTCACCCTCTGGCGATAACGATGTGGTATATACCTTTGAGCCTACAACATCGGCTGTGATTGGCGATAAACGAGAAAATACCGAGGCGCGTATGATGATAATGTGCCTGCCACAGCAGCTCACAGCAAATACTCAGCTGACAATAGAGTATGAGGTAAACGAGAAGGTAACACCTGAGAGTCCGGACAACTTTGTACTTCACAAGGAGGTGTTCCAACTCTATAACTATCAGCCGGTGAACTACCAATCGGGGCATCGTATTGTCTATACGGCGACGGTCGATTCGGGTGTAAACCTCGAAGGTGTGGTTGCGGCATGGAAAGATGTTGATTATATTGAAGGTACGGTGTTACCAGAGATAGATTAAAGGGGTGCGAAAGGATATGAGAGCAAATTTTAAGAATATACTTTTGCTGATGGTCGCGTTGGTTGTGACGATGGGCTGCCTTAATGACAATGGTCTCGATGCGCCTATGCGCAACCCTATGGGTGTGCGCCTGTGGGCAGATGTGGGCTACTCGCCAAACTTGGTCTACTCACCGCAGTCAGCAACACGCGGCGGTGCCAACTCTACGAGTGGCATTATAGACCCAGCCACTGACTCGGTTATCACGATAGGTATGGCGCGTATTGACGAGGGACACACGCCTTCCTACCCCAACTTTCTCAACTGTGGCGAGCCTATACTTGCCGAGATGGGATTGCCAAATGCAGCAAATAGCTACATTCGCGATATAACATTCACAAGCTCAGCTCAATTCTTCTACAACACGACCGACTATGTCAAATATGTCGCTTGGCAGCCTTGGTTGCCAAATGAGGAGGGGTATGAATACAGCTCCAATGGCGAGGCTACAACTGTGAAAATACCGATTACGGGCGACTCGGATATTATGTATGGTAATGTTGTAACAGGCTCGCAGACCGAAGGTTTCAATGTTATGGAGTTCGACCACGCCTTGTGTGTCTATCGCATCTATATCTACTCGATGCAGGAGGAAGATGGAACGCAATCGGCATCGTGGGGCGTACTCGAAGATATGAATATCGAGGATTTACCAACATCGTGTACTCTGACTCTGCCGAGAGATGACACCGAGGCGTTTGGTGTGGCATACGAGGGGAGTGAAACACTCTATCTCTCGGACCCAAACAACAACATCTTCTTCGATGCTGGCGATAAGATACCTGTCGGCTTGGCAAATCGTCGTATGGTGGCGAAGTGTGTGGCAGCACCACCTGCGAATGGTGTGCTCAATATAAGTTTGGCAACAAGTAAGGCGGAGGCTCGTCAGCGCGTATCTATCGCTCGCAACTTCAAGGCTGGCTATGCCTACGATATTGTGCTTCGCTTCTCGAACCACGGCTTTATCAATGCCGATGTCTCGGTAAGCGAGTGGAAGCGTCACGAAGAGGTTATCAAGCAGGATGTCGAGGTCGATATGTTCTACAACTTGTCGAACTACGAAACGGCCAACTCTTATATAGTAAACTCCGCAAACTATGGCTACTGCTTTGATGGTACGGTTAAAGGCAATGGCGATAGCTCTTTGGTAGGCGGAGGTGCGACAACGCTGAATCCGGGCTACATAGATATTCTGTGGGATGATACCCCGATGATTACAATTGACGGTGTGCAACGCAAGGCTCTTACGCTCGATTTGCACGAGCTGTCACACAATAGGGTGCTCTTCCATGTGCAGGGAAATCCCGACGATAGAGAGGATAAACGACTGCTGTCGGAGGGTAATGTCGTTATTGCAGCCTACGACGAAGAGGGTGGAAACATCTTGTGGACTTGGCATATTTGGCTTACCGACCGCGTGAAGGCGCAGGGCTATCCGAATGGATATATTGTGCAAGACAGAAACCTCGGTGCCGTATCCTCGGAGCCTGATGGGGCAAATGGAATGGATGGATTGTACTACCAATGGGGTAGACCTACTCCATTCAAACCGGCATCATCGGGTGTCTATGGTGCGGTGTCGAAGGTGCCGAGCAACCCTGCAACGGTGGCAACGGTTGAGGAGGCGGTGACAAATCCGACTACTATGTATGGCAGTGGCGATACTTCGCGCTACGATTGGTTGGCAACACAAAACAATGCTCTTTGGGGCTATCAGAACGAATATACAGACCTCGAAAAGACGATGTACGACCCTTGTCCTCCGGGATATATGGTTGCAGATATTCGTGTATGGCAGAATATTGCAGGCTACGAGAAGTCGGGAGGCTGGCATAGTGGTTCGGGTGTAAACCTCTCGGTGGCATCGAACAATGTGTGGTATCCGTTCCAAGGTTCGATAGAGAGCGATGGCTCGGAGAATATATATCGCGATGTGTCGCGTTTGTGGTCGAGTGTGGTAGATTTGCGCACTACGAATGAGCCCTACGAGTTGCAATATACGGCGAGTGGCTCGGCAAGTTGGAACGCCTACGGCAGCAACCGTAACCGAGCATTGCCAGTGCGTTGTGTGTCGGCACACTCTACGGCCATTGTTACCAATTTGAGTGCCTCGCAGACCGCTAACTGCTATATGGTACACCGTGCAGGCTACTATAAGTTCAAGGCTACGGTGCGCGGTAATGGTGTGGGCAGTCTGTTGCCCCTCGGCGGTACAACAACAGCCGAGATAAATGGAGGTCTTTCGACTACAATTGCCCCCGCAAAGGTCGATTTGTTGTGGTGGCAGGGCGACTTCACGGAGGTTACGGGTACTCAAAGCGACATTGAAAACCTCATTCCGTTGCAGTTGCTCAACAATGGAGAGCTCGACGAGGATGGCTATGTAACCTTCTATGTGGGCAACTATCACGAAGGAAATGTCGGCTTGGCGGCCTACGATGTCGATGGCGAAATCTTATGGTCGTGGCACTTGTGGTTTACCGACAAACCAATCGACCTAATTACGGGTAACTATACCTTGATGGATAGATTTTTGGGGGCAACAACAGCTCCTAACACAAGTGGCGCGTCAATATCGTTCGCCAATGAGAAGGAGCGAATGACAACATACGGCTTCTACTATCAGTGGGGGCGCAAAGACCCTATTATGGGTGCGCCGTCATATAGAGCAGGAACGGAGACGGTCAATGGAAATCCAAAATCTTCGCAGTATTGGGTGAAGGATTATATGACAGGCGAGTGGTCGAGTCGCACCGATATTGACACAGCGGCGGCGGCGACAATACCTGTTGTTATTCAAAATCCGATGACCTTCTACAAGAGTACATCGCTCTGCGGTAACACCACTTGCGGTTGGTTCCCTGCGACATTTGCCGATGGATATACCAATGTGGCACTTTGGGGATACGCGGTGAAGGATTACTCTATTCAGGGACAGACCTTCTCCAAGACGATGCACGACCCTTGTCCTCCGGGTTATCGAACACCTTTCCACCACGCGTGGGGCTATCAGGTGGGCGATACGCACTACGGATATACATACGGCGAGAATGGTGGAAATATCAACTACTCGAACAACGAGGCTTCGTTTGATAACTACGGCATAATGTTTAACAAAAACTACTTCGACAGAGCGTGGTACCCATTTGTTGGCTACCGTTATCCGACTACGGGAGGTTATCGCGATGTGGGCACGAGTGGATATATGCTTACGGGTATGCCTATGGGGCAGTATAACACCCGAACATACATATATAATAAGAGCTATTCGGGACAGGTGACACAGCAGGGCACAGATGGTGGCTATGGTGCTGCATACGCAATGCCTGCTCGTTGTCAGAAGGATTAAAAAAGAGGGGAGCGATGAAGAAGATATTATATTTGATTTTGGTGGTGCTATGTAGCTTGTCGTCGTGCGTGGTCTCCGACGATAGAGTTGATATAGGTGTCGGCAATAACAATCCGATAGATGCCGACTCCTCGATAAATCCTTCGTGTGTTGTTGAGTCGCGCTCGGTATCGCGTGCCAAGGATGCAGGTATTGCCGTGCGCTCGCTTATAGACCAGATAACGACAAAACGAATGGACTCGAACTTTCTCCGTATTGACGAGGATTTGAACGCCACGAATGATGGTCTCTACACCTTTACGGGTAACGAGGCTACAACTCCATACGCTACCAATTGGAATAAGGCACAGATGCTCGAAGCGACCGTTATCTCGTCGCCCGACAATACCGAGGGTATTCACTATCGCTCGGTGTCGTTGGAGCCTGTACAGTCGTATAAACTCAACATTGTGGAGGAGAAAATTGATGGTGTGATACATAGTGATACCACCCACTTCTACCATACACGAATGGTGGGATGGTACCCGAAAAACTGCACCCTGCCTCGCAAGGATGGTGTTCCCGCAACGGCACAATTCGACTATTCGGAGTTTGATGCTGTGCGCCTGAACGAGACCGTAGAGATTAACGGTGTTCCGACCGAGGTTGTGGCGCTGCAATTTATGGGGCTTGACAACGAGACAGACCTGATGGTAAGTAATGTCTGCGAAGGACAGTCGTGGCATAAGTATAATGCCGGCTCCCCACATCGCAGCGATATACATCCTGCGAATAGCAGCAACATCTATCGCGAGCCATTCGGACACAACTTCTCCTCGCCCGTATACTCCAACTACTTCACCTATCGCCACTATCGCTCGGCAATTCGAGTTACAGCGTATGCCGAACAGAGTGAGCAAAACTTGATGATGTGGGGTGATATCGAGAAGGTTATTATCCGCAATCAACCTACGGCGTGCAAGATTTGGTTGCCGACACAATTGGGCGAATTTGGCGAGGTCTACAATTGGAGCAACTATGACAACCTGCCAATTGTTGTGACGCCGATGTTCGACAACGACAGCAACCATCCAGAGTTCTCTGAGTCGGCAATATACCCCGTTTCTATGAAGGGCTCCTCCTTGAAGAATGATGTCTATCTCGGCTACTCGCTTATCGAGCCAAACCGTGATGTCGAGTTGGAAATTCACACCTCTTCGGGTGTTTACAACACTACGATTGCGGCAGCTCATCCAGTGAAAGATGACGAGGGCAACGAGTCGATTGTAAATATCTTCGAGGCGGGATACATATACGATATTAAGTTGAGCCTTCACACCGACGGAAATATCGGTGCAATTCTCGCAAAGGAGGGCGATGAACACTACTACGACCTATCGAGCTTGCACGAGTTTGAGGTCGATGAGGAGATTGTTGACAAAAATCTTATTTCGACCTACAAACTGTCGAACTGCTACATCTTGGACCCTAATGAGTTTAAGGATAGCGAAGGTAACGACATCTACGATGGCTACTGCTTCCTCGCTATGATTATCGGCAACGGAGAGTCGGGAATTATCTCTTCGGGTGCACAAAAGCTATACCCTGAAACGGAGGAGATTAAGCCAGTTGCAGCACATCTTCTGTGGGAGAGTTCGCTCGGCCTTATCTCGGATATCGAGTTGAAGTATGGCTATGTGCGATTTAAACTCTCGGACTCCTCAGCACGCGGAAATGCTGTAATTGCGGTATACGACAACAAGGACAATGTGTTGTGGTCGTGGCATATTTGGATTACGGATAGGCCTGCCGAGCAATCCTTCTCGATAGGTGAGCACGAGATAACAATCCTCGACCGCAACTTGGGTGCAACAGCTGCCACTTGTACGAGCGCAAACGACGCCTTGGCAACATACGGTTTGTACTACCAGTGGGGGCGCAAAGACCCTTCGATGGGGCCTCCGACATACAACTACTCGCCAATTAACCTCAATACGGCACCATACTACGACTTCTCCTCTGACGAGAAGACCGCCGCCGAGGTTACACAGTTCGCCGAGCCTACGCTGCGCAATGGCGTGGAAAATCCGATGTATCTGATTTTGCCTACATCGCAGCCGCTATCCTATATCTTCAACTGGACACACCAGCGTTACGACTTCCTTTGGGGCTACGATATCGCTACGGGTATGACTACCAAGACTATCTACGACCCATGTCCGTATGGCTATCGTGTGCCAAGCAGTGAGCTTAGTGCTCTATTCAGTATGGGTAGTGGCTCGGCTGGAACATACGGCTATACACGCACAATCAATGGGCAGCAATTCTTCTTCCCGTATGCAGGCTTTAAGGGCGTGGATGTGGGTTTGAACTCACTTATCTCCTCGTGGAAGTATGTAGGCAAGAAGGGCGACTATCAATCCTCGATGTATTGCAACGATGCTGACGCTGTGAACAATGGCGGTATCAACCAATATATGCACCGTTCGCGTGTCTATATTTCGAGTGCCGCTTCGTGGACCGAGACCAATGTCGGAACATATACTGGCAATATGCACACCGACTTTGCAAACCGTAGAACGGCAGCCTCGGTGCGATGCGTCAAGGATGAGACAATAGGTAGCATCTCCGCAACACTGACACCATCTATTAAGTCGTTGGTTGCAAATACCTCGATGACACTCTCCTATAAGGCGCACTCCTATGGTAGTGTAATCGAACATATCGAAATTTTGGCAACCTATACGGATGTTTCGGGCGTAAGACAAGATAAGGTTATTCGCGAAGTTGAGAGTGTGGGCGAGTATATCACCAGTGGCGTGGTGTCGTATATCACTCCATCGGACTGCAACGACGATGGTGTTATCTTCCACCTCGTGGTACGCAACGAGCACGGTCTTATCTACACCGAGGAGGTTACCTTGGTTGAGACCACCATCGAGGCCTACTTCAACCGCTGGGAGGATACGATGAATGTCGATATTACCAACAACACGCGCTCCTACATTATCGTTGGCGAGGAGATTAGATACTATGTAAATGTTTCGGCCAATAGCGAGCCTTCGTCTGTGAAGATTAATGGCGTGGAGGCTACAAAGAGTGGCGAGTTTGTCGGCTCAGGCGTATCCAATACCACTTGGTATATACCTTTCAGCCAGAGCGCAAAGGGTATATATAATATGGAGGTTGAGGTTATCTCAAATGGCAAGAGCAAGGTTGTTGCAATGCCTGATGTTACGGTCTATGGATTGAAGCTTGGAAATCGCACTACATCAATCGATACGAGTGGAGCTACGATGTATATGTTGCAGAATGCGGCATATACAGATACCTATCTGACCGCGACCAATACGACACTCTCGGCAAGTGTACTCCAAAACTATTACAGCCTCTTTACAATCGAAGGTAATAGGGTTAAGAGCGTGGCTCGTGATAGCTATTTTACGGGTACAAATGGAAATGTGTCGTTCGGTACGGGAACAAACTATACTATTAATCCTTCAGGTAATAATATCCGTATATACTACTCATCTGGTTGGGGCTGGTATCAGCAGACCTACTATCTGCGCCAAAGCAACAACATAACCGTTGGTATCTCGACTGACACCTCCAACCGAAATTGGAATCTATATCCGGTTAGCTACGACATACCGTAGATATGTTTGGATAATAGTGTTATTCAATCATCTATTTCGTATGTTCAATTACGAGATAGATGATTGAATGATACGGAACAATATCTATATCTCTATTTATGCCATTTCAGCACCATTGCAGTACGGGCCGTATTGTAAATTTTGATAAAGTGGTGCGGATTATCCCACTCATCGATAATCGTCTCGGTAAAGTGTTCCTGTCCCTTTGCTTGGCGGTCAAAGCCTCCGAAGCGCTCCTCGTCGGTTGAGAGCTCCACCGTATATTTTCCAGCCCACGGCACCTCGACACGATAGTCTGGTATCGAGTTGGTAGGACTCCAATTGAATACGAAGTACAAACCCTTGTGCGAGTAGGCAATGGTTTGATTCTCTTGGTCGGAGTGCCACTTATAAGGGTAGCCATCAGCCAAAACCTTATATTTTTTCACCACCTTCAACATCTCCTTATCGAAGGCTCCGAGTTGTCCGTAGCGCAAGAATCCGTTGTCAGCCAACGACCACTGTCGGCGTGCGTGAGCATAGCTCCACTCGTTGCCCTCGCGCGGAAAATCTATCCACTCGGGGTGTCCAAACTCGTTGCCCATAAAGTTGAGATAGGCATCGCCACCCACCGATATAGTCATCAGTCGAATCATCTTGTGCAGAGCCATACCACGCTCCACTATCAAGTTCTCCGACCCCTTGTTCATCGCAAAGTACATCTCCTTATCCATCAGGCGGAAGGCGATGGTCTTATCACCCACCATCGCTTGGTCGTGCGACTCGGCGTATGCCACAGTCTTGACCTTCGGCAGGCGGTTTGTCAGCACACCCCACATCTCCTCAACACTCCAATCCTCGTCACGCTCATCCTCCAACAATCTAATCCAGAAGTCGGGGATTGCCATTCCAAGTCGGAAGTCGAAACCGATACCGCCATCTTCGATTGTACGGCACATACCCGGCATTCCGCTGACATCTTCGGCAATAGTTACAGCCTCAGGGCGGAAGTCGTGAACGAGTCTATTTGCCAACGAGAGATAGACCAAGGCGTCACGATTGACTCCCTCGTCAAAGAACTTCTCGCGACAATCGAAATCGGTATAGCCGTGGTGGTGATATATCATCGAGGTTACGCCATCGAAGCGGTAGCCGTCAAAGTGATACTCGTCGAGCCAATACTTCACATTCGAGAGGAGGAAGTGCTCCACCTCGCGCTTGCCATAGTCGAAAATCTTTGAGTCCCAATACTTTTGATAGCCCGCATCGCCCTCCTTCGAGTAGTGGTAAGGCGAGCCATCGAGTTCGTTTATGCCCTCGTTGAAGTTCTTGACATAGTGAGCGTGAACAATATCCATAATTACGGCAATGCCCAACTTGTGAGCCTTGCGCACCAACGATTTCAACTCCTCAGGGGTGCCAAAACGAGATGATGGAGCAAAGAAGTTTGCTACATGGTAGCCAAACGAGCCGTAGTAGGGGTGTTCGGCAATAGCCATAACCTGAATGGCGTTATAACCCGCCTTCTTCACTCTCGGCAAGACACTCTTTTCGAACTCCTTGTAGGTACTTATACCCTCCTTCTCGGAGGACATACCGATATGGGTTTCGTAAATCAGCAGATTGCTCTTATCGACAACGAGTTTGTCCTCGCCCCAGTCGAATGGTTGCGGAATCCAGAATTGCGCCGAGTAGTTCTTCGTTGTGTCATCTTGAACGAGGCGTGTGGCATAAGCCGGAATACGGTCGTGCCAGCCATTTTGTCCGTGAATGTGCAACTTATAGAGCGAGCCGTGCGTCAGGCGATACTCATACATCGCATCGGGCAGGAAGATACTCCAAACACCATTTGCATCCTTATCAAGGCGCAACTGTGTGCGTTGCCAATTGTTAAAGTCGCCAAAGATATAGACATCGTATGCCGCAGGTAGCCACTCACGAAACCACCAGCCCGACATCTCCTCGTCGCGCTGCCAACCGAAATAGCGATAGCCATTTGCGTAATCTACAATCGAGCCACCACGCTCAATATCGGCAAGTCGGGATTTATACTGTTCGTATCGCGCACCTATCTCGGCTGCAACGGGTTGCAACCATTCATCCTCAGCCACGATAGGTAATTGTTGCAAAGTATATGATTTCATTGGGAAATAACGATATTAATTTTGTGTAAATATAATAATTTTTAATGATTCTTGCTCGTAATAAGCAAAAATTATCTATATTTGCTATTGCAAAGTAGTAGTCAATCAATAGAGATAGATATTAACAACCTTAATTTATCATAGATTATGAAGAAAATTTCTCGTAGGTCTTTCATCAAGACAGGTCTTACAGCAATTGCAGCTACCGCAGCTGCTTCGCCTATTTTGACCGCGTGTGACAGTATCGCAAACATCAACCGCAAAACATCACTCGGCTCAGGCAAGATAAAACTATCTTATCGCTGTGTCGATTTGCAGCAGCGCCACACATTCACAATCTCTGGTTTCTCGCGTGATTTCACGCCAAACATCCAAGTGCGCTTAGAGTATGATGGCGTAGTCGCATACGGAGAGGGTGGTTTACCTCCTTATATGATTGGTCAGACAAAGGAGACTGCTAGTGAATTTATGAGCAAAATCAATCTCGACCAATTTTCAAGTCCATTTATGGTAGATGATATTCTTCGCTATGTTGATAGCATTGCCCCAGGTATGTCGTGTGCTAAATCCGCATTCGATATTGCTCTGCATGACTTGATTGGTAAGTTGCTCAATGTCCCTTGCCACCGTTTGTTTGGATACAACCCAGAGAAGACTCCTTGCACCTCTTATACAATCGGTATTGACACCGAGGAGATGGTACGCAAGAAGACCGAAGAGGCTGCAGCATACAAGATTTTGAAGGTGAAACTTGGTATAGACGAAAAGACTGACAAGGGTTTGATAAAAGCTGTTCGTAGTGTATCCGATAAGCCTATTATCATAGATGCTAATCAAGGCTGGAAGGATAAACACCTTGCACTTGATATGATTCACTGGCTCAAAGAGCAGGGCGTACAGATGGTTGAGCAGCCAATGCCAAAGACCGTATTCGACGATATGGCTTGGGTAACTGCACACTCGCCACTGCCAACATTCGCCGATGAGTCGTGCCAGCGTTTGGTGGATGTACCTAAGTTGCACGGAGTATTTACAGGTATCAACATCAAGTTGATAAAGTGTACAGGTTTGCACGAAGCACGCCAAATGATTGCGACAGCTGAGGCTCTCGGTATGAAGGTAATGATTGGATGCACAGGCGAGTCTTCGTGCGCTATCTCGGCTGCTGCACAAGTGTCACCTCGCACCAATTGGGCAGACCTCGATGGAGCTCTCTTGATTACTAACGATATGTTCGATGGTGTCAAGTTTGTCGATGGCAAGATTACTCTCAACGACCGCCCGGGTATCGGTGCTGAGTTGATTGGTGAGTGGTAGAAAGTTCCCATTACACGATAGGGTGTGTTCCGAAAGAGCACACCTTTTTTTATTTTTCTATTTTTTACATATCTTTGTAGATAAAACAGATATGACAGATGAGACTACTACACTTGAAACTTTCAATCATCCTCACCCTCTCGGTGGCACTTATGGCAGTAGCTTGTAGTGAGGAGAGTGTATATACTGGTGTGCCATTAGGGGAGGGAAATGAGGTTACAAATCCCGCACTCGACACACAGAAACCGACTCTGCCCGAAGATGTCAAAGGGGAGCCAACAAAGGCCGAACTTGCTGCTCAAATTCAGGCTCTCGCCAACGAAAAAAACTTGGGAGGCCTACTACAAGTATGCTGGCGCACTCCAAAGCGCAAATTCTATTGCGAGGTAGCACCGCGCCCTGAGCTCGATGTTACGCCCAACCCTGAATGTAAAACCATATTTCAGGCAGCCTCCATCAGCAAGACCTGTTTCGCCTATCTTGTGATGAGACTGTGGGATAGGGGTATCATAGAGCTCGATAAACCATTATATCTCTATACAGATGGTTTGGAGGAGCGTTTTTGCAATGTTTTTCCCGATGATGCGGAGCGCAACGCACAGAATGAGGAGTGGGCAAAGCGTCTTACCGCACGCATTATATTGACTCACGGTAGCGGTATCGACAACTGGGTATCGAGCAGTGGCTCAGCCAGCAACGAAAAGATTCCTATCGACATCGAGCCCGACACGAAGTACACCTATTCGGGCGAGGGTATACACTATCTACAACGAGTAGTCGAACACATCACAGGCAAAGACCTCGAATCTCTCGCCCAAGAGGAGGTCTTTAAGCCCCTTGGAATGGAGAATACGAGCTATATATTTCTCGATGGTAAGTATGACGATATCCACGCCTACGGCTTCAATTCGGAACATGTAAAGAAGTCGCAAGGCAAGACTAAAAAACCAAATGCAGCTTACTCAATGCGTACAAATGTACACGACTTCTCGAAGTTTGCCGAGGCTCTAATTGCAGGCACTGGACTCAGTCACAAGGCACACGAGATACTCTTTATGCCATATCGCAGCTTAGGTAGCAACCCTGCATCATGGTTTGGTCACGGCATTCGTATTACACTCAATCCGGGCAACGACTACGGCCCTATATGGCACCACAGCGGCTCGAACTCCAACTTCAAAGGTCGTTTTTGGATTTTGCCAAAGCAGGGCATCTACTGCATCTTCTTTTCGAGTAGCAACAACGGTTCGGCAATAGCTGCTCCGCTTGCGAAGTTGCTCTATTCTGAGTATGACGGAACAGACATTGTCCTCTAACCCGTAAACAGATAAAATGATGAAGAAGATATACAAAAGCATAAGGCTATTGGGAGTTGCGTTCGTACTCTTATTGAATAATAGTTGCCAAAACGAAACGCCAATAACTCCAACCGAAGCTCCTATGTTCTCGAAGATTGAGGTATTGACAATTGGAGCAAATAGTGTAACTCTCTCGGCTCAATTCTATGATGGTCACCACGAATTTGTAGATACGGGCTACTGCTACAACACCACAGGAGCCCCAACCATAAACGATACCTGTTACTCGTTTGGCGAGAGTATCAGTGACCTACAAGCCACGCTTATCGATTTGGCAGATGCTACGACATACTATATCAAAGCCTATGCTAAGTCGGCAACGGGAGTCGTGTTATACTCTGATATGTCTACCGTAATCACCACCGACTTCAAAATCGAGGCGCAGAGTTGTCTGAGCGCAATCAACGCATACTGTGTCAGTGTCGAGATAGAGGCCATATTCGACTATGACGAAACGAGCAAGGTACTCGATATGGGCATTATTATCAGCACCGACAAAAACCCCGAAGGTGTTAATGCCGTAAAGCACCCTATTGCCATTCAGCGTAATATGGTAGAGGTGGTCTATTCGGGATTAAAACAAAACACCACCTACTATGCGTGGTCTTATATCGAAACCGAGGAGTGTGGCGTGGCGTATAGTCGCGAAAATATATTCACAACAAGTGAGAAGCTACTCTCTGTAAAGTTAAACGAGTATAATGCCGAGCGTTGGCTGGTCGGTATACACCACGCATCTGTTAATTGTGCTATCGACTTTGACGACAGCAGTAGCGACCTTGCCGAGGCAGGATTGATGTGGTCGGAGCATAGCGGCGCAGTATTGAGCGATGAGGGCGTCACGAAGTATGCCGACTCACGCATCACAAGTCGAGGCAACTATACCATCTATGCTACGGGATTGACAAGCGCAACAACCTACTACTTCCGCGCCTATGCGCAGCTTGCCGATGGTACGGTTGAGTACTCCGACGAGGTTTCTATCACTACTTATCAATATAATGGACTACAATCGATGGTGTCGAAAGGCTCGCTCTGCGACTTCAATGTGGGCGCACCAACCAGAAATAGATATTGGATTTGGGGTAACAATAGCGACTACAACACCTCGCGCCAAAAGAGTGACCCCGTATGGGGCGGCCTCAAAGGTATGAAGGAGGCCTTCGAGAAGGATGGTTACTCGTTCAGTTCTGACAACACCTTCAAGGAGCGTTGCACTTGGGTATTCTCAATCAACAAAGAGAAAGACACCCTATTGGTTGTCCAATTTGCCTACAACGACCTACCTCGCACGGTGGAGAGCGACGCCAAGTACCTCGCACTCTTTGGCTGGAAGGTTAAGACCAATCAGGCAAACGGGCAGATTATTTGTACCGATATGGCCTATAAGGAGGGGATTTCCCGACCGTAACGGCCAATAATACCAAGTACTACAAGAATGCCGAGAGGTTGATGGAGAGCGAAAACACAGGTCCTATGTTACGCGCCTACTTCGAGTTCCTCTTTGGCACCGAGGAGGAGCCGCATCCATTGCAGGTCGATGTTCACAGCATAAACAAGAGCAGCGGTGAATACGCAGGTCGCTTTATTTTGATGCCTATAAGCAAGAAACGAAACCCTGATTTCGACTATATTCGACACGGTTCAGGTTGGGGCTCCATATCAAACATACCGCTACCTGTATGGAGCAGTGAAGAGTAACTTTTTAGATTATATTTGTACTATGAATTTGAGCAAATACATACGCAGAAGATGTCACGAAGTTAAAATTGGAACTACCATAATCGGTGGCAACCACCCGATTGCCGTGCAGTCGATGACAAATACCGCCACTGCCGATGTGGAGGCGAGTGTGGCGCAAATTGAGCGCATTGCCGATGCGGGTGCGCCCATTGTACGGCTTACGGCACAGGGCAAAAAGGAGGGTGAAGCCCTATGCAATATTGTTGCACAGGTACGCCGAGATGGCTATCCGACAGCGATTGTGGCGGATATTCACTTCGTTCCAGAGATTGCATCTATCGCCGCCGAGTCGGTCGATAAGGTGCGTATCAATCCGGGTAACTATCGCACCAGCGGTGGCGAGTTGGAGGCGCTAATCGCAAAATGTCGCAAGCGTGGTGTGGCATTGCGCATAGGTGTCAATCACGGCTCGTTGGCCCGCCATATTATTGACCGACTCGGCGACACCCCTGCCGGAATGGTTGAGTCGGCAATGGAGTTTTTGCGCATTTGCGTCAAGGAGCAGTTCGACCAAGTCGTAGTGTCGATGAAGTCGAGCAACACCCGAGTTATGGTACATGCCTACCGCCTTTTGGTCGAGGCGATGGAGCGTGAGGGTATGGCATTTCCTATCCACCTCGGCGTAACCGAGGCAGGCAACGGCATCGAGGGCAGAATAAAGAGTGCTGTGGGTATTGGCGCATTGCTTGCCGATGGCGTGGGCGACACAATCCGTGTTTCGCTGACCGAAGCACCCGAAAACGAAGTTCCCGTAGCGCAGATGTTGGTCGAGCACTTCCAAAGTCGCGAGGGCGAATTTGAGGTTTTGCACCCTGAGCGTTACTCCCCAACCGAGTACCGTCGCCGCACCTCGGCACCGATTGTGGCACACAGCGAGATTACCGATGAATATATCGTGGTTGATGCTGTAAGTGGCAATCCTACCGCCGAGTGGCGTGCCGCAATTCTCAACTGCGAGGATGGCGCGCCCGTTGTTATTCGCCGTCACTACGAAGGCTCGAAGGAGGCGGTTGCTGTGCATGCCGCAGCCGATATGGGGCAGTTGTTACTCGATGGCTTGGCAGATGGCGTGTGGATTGATGCACCGCAGATTGCCGAAGAGGAGTTGCACGAGGTGGAGTTGATGATTTTGCAGGCCTCGCGCGCAAGATTTTCGCATACCGAGTATATCGCTTGCCCTTCGTGTGGGCGTACCCTATATAATATAGAGCAGGCATTGGCTGATATCAAGGCTCGCACCTCGCACTTGAAAGGATTGAAGATTGGTGTTATGGGTTGCATCGTAAATGGTCCGGGCGAGATGGCAGATGCCGACTACGGCTATGTCGGCGCAGGCGCAGGTCGTATCTCTCTCTACAAGGGCAAGGAGTGTGTCGAGCGCAATATTCCGCAGGAGAAGGCACTCGAAAGGCTTATCGAGCTAATCAAGGCCAACGGAGACTGGAAAGAGAGATAAGTTAAAAACTATCCAATAACTATTTTGTTAGGGAGTTTAGCGAGGCGCTATTCTCCCTATTCTCGTTAAATTCATTAAACTCCGCCCTACCCCTCCTAAAAGCCTCAAAAACTTTTAATTTTTAATTTTTAATTTTTAATTTTGCACGATAATAAACCCTAAAATCGGAGATGATACAGAGTTTTGATGTTATAGTGGTGGGTGCTGGTCACGCAGGTTGTGAGGCGGCTTCGGCGGCGGCTCGCAGAGGGTGTCGCACACTCCTCGTAACGATGGATATGACCAAGTTCGCCTCGATGTCGTGCAACCCTGCAATAGGTGGCGTGGCAAAGGGGCAAATTGTGCGAGAGATTGATGCTCTCGGTGGCGAAACGGGTATCGTTACCGACCTGACAACCATACAGTTCCGTATGCTCAATCGCTCAAAGGGGGCTGCGATGTGGAGTCCGCGTGCGCAGTGCGACAAAGCCGCATTCTCGGCAGAGTGGCGACACCGCCTTGAAAACCGCGAAAACCTCTTTATTTGGCAAGATTCGGTTACGGAGATACTCTTTGACACCGAGGGCGAGAAACCGCGTGCAAAGGGTGTAAAAACGCAAATGGGCGTAGAGTTCGAAGCAAAGGCTATCGTGCTTACCGCAGGAACATTCCTCTCAGGCTTGATGCACTGCGGTCGCAACAATGCAGGCGGAGGTCGTGCAGGCGATGCGGCATCGTACGGAGTAACGGAAAGCCTTGTGCGTCAGGGTGTTGAGGTCGGCAGAATGAAAACGGGAACACCGGCTCGTCTTGATGCTCGCACCATCGACTTCTCGATTTTGGAGCAGCAGCCCGGCGATGAAAAGCCGTCAAAATTCTCATTCTCTGACGAAACAGAGGCGGTACAAGAGCAGATGCCGTGCTACCTTGTCTACACCTCGCAGGAGGTTCACGACACGCTCCGCACGGGATTTGAGGAGTCGCCGCTTTTCAACGGCACAATCAAGGGCATAGGTCCGCGCTACTGCCCGAGCATTGAGGATAAGTTGCGCACCTTTGCCGACAAGGAGCAGCACCAGCTCTTCCTCGAACCGGAAGGTCGCACGACAAACGAGTACTACCTTAACGGCTTCTCTTCATCGTTGCCATATGAGGTGCAACTCTCTGCCCTTCACCAAATTAGGGGTTTGGAGAAGGTGCACGCCTACCGCACGGGCTACGCTATCGAGTACGACTATTTTCCTCCAACGCAGTTAAAGCACTCGTTGGAGAGCAAACTTATTGATAATCTGTACTTTGCAGGGCAGGTAAACGGCACTACGGGCTACGAAGAGGCGGCTGCACAAGGTCTGCTGGCAGGTATCAACGCCTCGTTGCGTGTTGAGGGTGCCGAGCCGATAGTTTTGCAGCGAGATGAGGCGTATATCGGAGTCTTGATTGACGACTTGGTGGTTAAGGGTGTCGATGAGCCGTATCGAATGTTCACCTCGCGTGCCGAGTATCGCATTCTGCTCCGACAAGATAATGCCGACCGCCGACTCACCCCACTTGGTCACAAATTGGGGTTGATTTCCGACACTCGCTACCAAAAATTCAACGAAAAAATTTCGCGCGTAGATTCGCTTATTTCGTACACTCGTCAGCAGAGCGCAAAAATATCGGAAATTCAGAGCTATTTAATTTCGCTCGGTTTGCCCGAAATTTCGCAAGGAAAAAAGATTTTTGACCTCGCTTTGCGCAACGATTTAACCCTCGCAGGTCTTGTTGAGGCATTGCCAAAACTTTCAAAATTTGTTCGCGAAAACGGAATTACAGCACAAGACATCGAGGAGGCGGAGATTGAAATCAAATATTCGGGCTATATTGAGCGCGAGCGTCAAGTTGCCGAAAAGCTACATCGCCTCGAAAATATCGCTATCCCCGACGGCTTTGATTACAACTCGATGCAGTCGCTAACCATCGAGGCGCGCCAAAAACTCAACCGCATACGCCCTGCCACCATCGGTCAAGCATCGCGTATTCCGGGTGTTTCGCCTGCCGATGTAAATGTGCTACTGGTAAAGTTTGGAAGATAATTGTTCCACGAGGAACAAATGAACAGAAAACTAAAAAGGATTGTTCCACGAGGAACAATCCTTTTCTATTCAATTAGTAATCAGGCAATTATTCAACAATTACATTCCAAGAATGGATATCGGGAACCCTGCCGTATTGCACATCTTGGAGCGATTTGTAGAGGTCTAACAACACCGGACCAACCTCGTCGCCATAGTGAATTTTCTCACCCGACTCAGGGTCAAAAACATTGCCAAGAGGGGTAATTATTGCACCTGTACCGCAAGCGCCACACTCGTCAAACTCTCGCAACTCTGCGACATCGATTGGTCGCTGCTCCACCTCAAAGCCTTTATCCTCAGCGAGTTGCATCAGCGAATCATTAGTTATCGAAGGCAAAATCGAAGGCGATTTCGGAGTGATATAGGTATTGCCCTTTATTGCGATAAAGTTCGCAGCACCACACTCCTCGATATAGCGATGTTCGATAGACTCGGTATACAACACCGCACTATACCCCATTT
Source organism: Rikenellaceae bacterium (assembly GCA_015059865.1). GTDB lineage: Bacteria > Bacteroidota > Bacteroidia > Bacteroidales > Rikenellaceae > Alistipes. The sequence continues at coordinate 23,448 of SUZP01000017.1, forward strand.
CGTGCGCCTCCTCATACGAAAGCATACTCGATGCGTAGTTACCACCCACCTTCACATCACCCGTACCAAGCGGAGCTGAACGGTCTTGGTTGCGATTTACGATAGCGTCAATCGGCTTTATACCATCTTTGAAATATGGACCAACTGGCGTTGCAAAGACACAAAAGCCCGCCTCTCCCGAAGGTCGCACCGTCAAACGAGGGCGCGTGCCGAACAACACGGGGCGAATATAGAGTGCCGCCTGCGACTCGTATGGTGGCAAAAATTCGAGATTTCTGCGGACAATATCCACGCACGCCTCTACAAATTCATCGGCCGAGACCATTGGCAGACAGAGCTTTCGAGCACCTGCGGCCATACGCGCTGCATTAGCGTATGGGCGGAAAATACGCACCTTGCCATCCACACCACGAAACGCCTTGATACCCTCAAACGCCTGCAAACCATAGTTCAGACACGCAGAACACATATGCACGGGGATATACTCACTCGTTGTATATTCGGGCGCAGACCATTTGCCATCTTTATAGTATCGGCGGAGATTTTCGCCGCCTGTCGAATTAAAATCGAAACTCAGTTCGTTCCAATCCTTCTCCATCTTCTTATTTTTCAATCTATTACACAATTGTTCCACGGGGAACATTTCGCCAAAAAGATTGCTCTATATATCAGATGGGTATCGAAAACGACACCCATCTGACAAAGACTTGAAACTAACCAACCATTGCTCCTGCGTTGGTCTTTTCGTTTGGCTGCAACAAGCGCAAAGCACCCGTAGCATCCTCCGCCATAAGAATCATACCCTGCGAGGTGATGCCCTTAAAGTCGCGCGGAGCGAGGTTTACAAGCACCAAAACCTGCTTGCCAACCAACTCCTCTGGCGAGAAGTGCTCGGCAATACCCGAAACAATTGTGCGCTTGTCAATACCTGTGTCGATAGTCAATTTCAAGAGCTTCTTGGTCTTTGGCAACTTCTCAGCCTCCAAGATGGTCGAAACTCGAATATCCATCTTCTGGAAATCATCAAACGAACACTCCGCCTTCTGTGGCTCGGCCTTAACCTCGGCGGCCTTATTCTGCTTTGCAATCTCTTCGAGGCGGTCTAACTGCTTCTGTATCACATCGTCTTCGATTTTCTCGAACAAGAGCGATGGCTCGCCAATGTGGTGTCCCGCAGCGAGCAAATTCATTGCACCAAGTTGCTCCCAACCAAACTTCTCACATGCCAACATATTCAAAATCTTGGCTGCCGAGAATGGCATAAACGGCTCAATAGCAATAGCAATATTTGCAGTGATTTGAAGTGCGATATTAAGAATTGTCTTTACTCGCTCGGCATCGGTCTTAATCAACTTCCAAGGCTCCGAGTCGGCGAGATACTTGTTACCAATGCGAGCGAAGTTCATCGCATCTTTCAACGCCTCGCGGAAGCGGTAGTTCTCGATATTAGACTCCAACGACGCCTTGATTGACGACAATTCGGCGATTGTATCTCTGTCATAATCAGTGAGTTCGCCACACGCAGGCACCTCACCATCGTAGTACTTCTTGGTAAGTACCAACGCACGATTTACGAAGTTTCCGAGAACGGCAACCAACTCGTTGTTGTTGCGAGCCTGATAGTCCTTCCAAGTGAAGTCGTTATCCTTGGTCTCAGGCGCAGTAGCGCAGAGAGCATAGCGCAAAACATCCTCCTTGCCCGGAAAATCTACGAGGTACTCGTGCAACCAAACAGCCCAATTCTTCGAGGTCGAAATCTTGTTACCCTCCAAGTTCAGGAACTCGTTGCTTGGCACATTCTCAGGCAAGATGTACTCGCCGTGCGCCTTCAACATCGAAGGGAAGACGATGCAGTGGAATACGATATTATCCTTGCCGATGAAGTGAACGAGCTTGGTGTCCTCGCTCTTCCAATACTTCTCCCAATCTGGTGTAAGTTCCTTTGTAGCAGATATATAGCCAATTGGTGCATCGAACCACACATACAAAACCTTGCCCTCGGCACCCTCAACAGGAACAGGAATACCCCAATCGAGGTCGCGGCTTACGGCACGAGGCATCAAGCCGCCATCGAGCCAGCTCTTACACTGTCCGTAGACATTCGATTTCCACTCCTTGTGTCCCTCCAAAATCCACTCGCGAAGCATCTGCTCGTATTGGTCGAGTGGCAGGTACCAGTGCTTTGTTTCGCGCTTTACGGGGGTTGCACCCGAGAGTGTCGAGCGTGGATTTACCAACTCGTCAGGCGAGAGAGTTGAGCCACACACCTCACACTGGTCGCCGTATGCACCCTCTGCCCCACATTTAGGGCAAGTACCAACGATATAGCGGTCTGCGAGGAACGATTTTGCCTCCTCGTCGTAGAACTGCTCGGTGGTCTGCTCTACAAACTTGCCCTCATCGTACAACTTACGGAAGAACGCCGAGGCGGTCTCTGCGTGTACGGGCGAAGAGGTACGCGAGTAGATATCGAACGATATGCCGAGCTTCTCGAACGACTCTTTGATGATGGCGTGGTAGCGGTCCACAACTTGTTGTGGAGTTATACCCTCCTTCTTTGCCTTGATTGTGATAGGCACTCCGTGTTCGTCACTTCCGCAAACCGAAATCACATCACGACCACGCAAACGGAGGTAACGAGTGTAGATATCAGACGGAATATATACGCCTGCAAGGTGTCCGATATGTACTGGACCGTTGGCATACGGCAGTGCCGAAGTGATAAGATATCTCTTAAAATCCTTTGACATAAAAGTATATTTTTAATTGTTTCTTCCTTACTAAACGGCAAAGATAATAAAAAGACGAAAGATGAGAGACGAAAGACGAGAGAAATTTTAATTTTATTTATGGCTTTTAGCCATTAGTCGTTAATTGGGGGCTATTTTACACGAAAAAAGCGAGGTTTTTTGCCTCGCTTTTCGGGTTACTCTGCATTTGCTACTACCAACCAATCTTGCCGCTACCATCCAAAATACAATATCGGTAGTGGACATTGGCAGCTCCCTCTATTTTTTCTTTGCAAGCAGCGAGTTTAGAGCCAACGCTTTTTTCACTCCCTCCATGAAAGTGGTGGAAAATCTGAATAAAATACTTGTGAACTTTTTCGTCTTTGTTGTCTTTTGCCAACTTCAAAAAATCTTTCTCGTATTGATCGAGCGTGGTTCTTGCGTGTGCCTTAAACTCTATCTGCGCCAAAAGAGTGCGATTTTCATTGTAGATTGTCAAGTCGAATTGCGCCGACTGCCCAATCGCCTCATTTACACAGATATTCTCTTTCTCCTTAAAACGATACTTTTTATCTGTTGGGGTTTCGACCGAATAGAACCAATTTGGCTCTTTTTCACGAAGCTCCTCTATAAAAGCGCACTTCAACTCCTGTTCGCTCACCCTGATTTCACCTGCTTTTTTGCCGTGAGTATAGTTGGGAAATATTATTCCACCGTTCGAATTACCGTTGTAAGCCTCTTTTATTCGCTGAAAAGATGCTTCAATAATCTTTTCTATTCTTGCTTTCATATAGATTACGATTTAGCTCTACAAATTTATAATTTTTTATCGTTTAATCCAAGTATTTGGCAATAACGCACCACTCTTTCATACTCCTTTTGGAGTTCCTCGTATTTCAATGCACCCCATTGGCGAAGTTCAAGGCCAAGCAAGTAATGGGCCTGTCTTAATGAGATATTAAAGCGTGGCACAACTCTCTCTATTACATCTTTTTCGGTCTTAGACCTGCGTATAATCTCAATAAATTCATATTTGCGTTGCACAACCGCAAGTAGTGCCTCCAAGCGCAATTTTTGCCACCGGTAATAGGAGGTTTTCCGCTTTCTTAAATCGTTTGTCTTCATATTTGTTACTATTTTTATTGGTTATTGCAAGCCTCCGCATATTCAGCAGGGTAGTGCGCTCGGAGGTAGGCTACTCGATATGCCAAAAGGGTGGCGCAAATGGCGTGTGCTCTATTGGAACAATGGCACGAATAGACCTTCACCAATCTATCAAAAGTTAATGGTTGCTCCTCGTTCGCAGCGGCTCGAAAAACACCTTCTACTCCGCCCTGACGGAATAAATTGAGGGTTTTCGAATCATCGAGAGGTATATTTTCAATATCTAACGCTACCCTACTCGCACATTTCGCAATAATATCGAGTGTATTTGACGAGAGAATATGCAACACCTCAACACCCATGCGCTTTAACTGTTCTGCGCCATACTGCGTTACTACAACCGCATTTTCATACTCCGCAGACTCCACAAAAGCCAAAGGCGCTCGCTCCGAAATATCCCCCTCACAAAGAGCCACACCGCAAGAGTGAATATCCATTTTGCGCACTACCCCAACAAGTTTTTGGGCTTGCGGAAACTCCGCCGTTATGATTTTGGAGGTAAAATAATTTGGCATTGCTATGTTTGCAATACGCTCTTCGCCATATCGCCCTACTATCCATTTAAGCACCCTTTCTCGCCCTAATTTGTCAAACTCTACCTCTATGCGTGGCAGAGATTGTTCGGTGTTGAAAAAGTCGTTAAATGCCAAGTCGAATTGCAAAGGATTAACCTGAGTTATTCCAAGGCAATACAGCACCAACGAACACGCAGCCGAGCCTCTGCCCGGACCTACTTGCGCACCCAATTCGTGGGCAGCAGCGATTATCTCGTGCCACATCAAAAAATAGGCAGGGTCGCCATTGCGGTTGATGATTTTCAACTCCGCTTTCAATCTCTCTTTGACCTCTACCGGCAGAGGTTTTCCAAAACGCTCGTATGCCCCCTCGAAGGCGAGTTGAGCAAGGTGTTCGACCTCATCTACCCCTTCGGGCAAAAGGGGCTTTGGCAATAGCGGTGCGTGGCTGATAGAGTAGTGTTCAACCTTGTTGAAAATCTCTATTGTATTCTCCAACGCTTCGGGAATATCGCCGAACAACTCGTTCATCTCGGCGGTGGTTTTGAGCCACTCCTGCTTAGAGAAGATAAGGCGAGAGACATCATCGTAACGCTTGTTGCTGTTGATGCAGAGCAGGGTGTCTTGCGCCTCGCAATCCTCCTCATTCACAAAGTGAATATCGTTGGCGCAAATCAACTTTATATCGAGTTTTTCCGAAAGGGCAAGTAGTTGATTATTAACTTTTTGCTCCAATTTGTGGGTATTGTGATTTGCTCGCTCAACAGTTGGCTTGTGGCGGTGCAACTCGAAGTAATAATCATCGCCAAAAACACTTTTATACCACCTTGCGGTGTGCTCGGCAGAGGCTAAATCGTTATGGAGAATGTGTTGCGCCACCTCGCCACCAATACAAGCTGAACAGCAGATAAGCCCATCGTGGTAACGCTCCAAGTCGGTATGGTCGGTGCGAGGGCGACCATAATACCCCTCCAACCACGACCTCGAAACGATTTTTACGAGGTTTTTGTAGCCCGTAAGGTTTTTAGCGAGGAGCACGAGGTGATAACCCGCAAAGTCCTCTCTGTCGCCTTTTTGCTCCATTCCTCGCCGTGCAACATAGACCTCGCAACCGATAATCGGCTTAAACGAGGTGCCAAGTTTTCGATTTTTACGCTCAACATACTCCACAAACTCCGCGATGCCATACATATTGGCGTGGTCGGTGATGGCTATACCCGGCATTCCGTCTGCCATAGCCTTATCAACAAGTTCCGAAATCTTCGCAATGCCATCTAACAGCGAATACTCGGTGTGGGTGTGCAGATGCACAAAGGGGTGCATTTCTGCTTTTGAGTTAGTTAAATCTCTTTTCATATTTTCTCTTTTTTCGTTTCTGCTGCAAAAATAGTTTGATGGTATGCAAAATTATTGCAGAGGTTTTATTATATTTGCAAAAAGTTTTGTTGCCCCAAAAAAAGAGGGATAAAAAATGATTTGTTCCCAAAGGGTAAAATCGGAGGCGATTGTGGAAATTTTGTGCGTTACGCAGTGGTGGAAAGCGCAACCGACGCTGCGGAGCGAGGGCAGAGGGTGCTTGCACACTTTGCCGAGCCGCGAGGAGGAAAAGCCTGCGAAGCAGGATTAACATACTCGGCGTATGTGAGTATTCACACCGCAAGTAAGGTGCAAAATTTACCAATCGGAACGATTTACAGTGCAATGAAACAATAACCAAACAAACAATAAACTATGGCAAGTAAGGCAATTAACCGTTATGTGTGGCTGCTCAATACTTTGATGCAGCGCAAAAGTTTAACCTTTAAGGAGATTTGCGACCTATGGGATAGGAGCAGTTTGACCGATGGCAAGCCGTTGGCATTGCGAACTTTTCACCAACATCGCGAGGCGATTGCCGAACTATTCGGCGTGGAGATTGTCTGCGACTCGAACACCTACAAATACTCTATCGCTTCGCCCGAAGAGCTGAAAAATAACGCAGCGCAGCAGTGGCTCTTCAACTCGTTTGCCATCGCAAACACCATCGAGGCGGGGCGTAATATGAAGGAGCGCATCCTCTTCGAGGAGATTCCAAGCGGTGCAGAGTATGCACAAATGGTTGTAGATGCGATGCAGCAAAATAGGGTATTACTCGTTGATTACAAACCATTTAAGGGGGAGAAATTTGAACTCTACCTGCAACCATACGCAATGCGAGTTTACAATCAGCGTTGGTATGTGGTAGGTCGATTCAAGGAGAGTGGCAAGATACGAAATATCGCCCTCGACCGCATTCTCCGAATGGAGATTACAGAGGAGGAGTTCTCGTTGCCGGAGGATTTCGATGCGCACGACTACTACTCGCACACGGTGGGTATTTTCGTTAATGAGGCGCTGAAACCGCAACGAGTTGTGCTACGAACATTCGGCGTTGCGACCGAGTATATGCGCACTGTGCCGTTGCACCCATCGCAGCACGAAATTGCCACAAATGGCGAGGAGTATAGCGACTTTGAGTACTACCTCAACCTCACGCCTGAACTTACAGGCAAGCTTCTCTCCAAGGGCGATTGGGTGGAGGTCATAGAGCCGAAGGCGTTGCGCGAGGAGATTAAAAAATATGCCGACTCGATATCTAATCTATATCGAAGAAAGAGATTTTGGGAGTAAAATTTATGGTGTGCAATAGTTTTGCATAGCTATAAAGTGGTTTGTAAAGATTATTTTTTTGCGTTTTGGGTGGTTACACAAGTCAAAAAAATTATAACTTTGCGTCTCAAATTTAAAAAACAATTAAAAAAACTTACGAAAATATGAAATTCTTAATTATCAGCCTGCTGTTTTTGCTACCTACAACAGCTATGGCACAATCCTCGGCCGTGAAGCAGATTATGAAGATGGCCAAAGAGGATAACCGTACAATGCAACACCTCGATATTCTGTGTAATCGCTTTGGTGGTCGTTTGGCTGGCTCGCCAGCTTGCGAGACGGCCGAGAAGTGGGCAAAAAAGTGTTTCGAGGAGTGGGGATACGAGGTTTCGCTCGAAAAGATTGGCGATATGAATGTCGGCTTCACTCGCGGAGGCTGGTGGGGCAGGATGACTGGCGAGGAGAATATGGTGCTACACTTCGCTACCCCATCTTTCACATCGGGAACAAAAGGACCTCAGAGTGGTCATGTGGTGTTAGACCCTCTGTCGCAAATAGAGTTCGACCGCAACAAACACACCTACAAGGGAGCTTGGGTGTTGGTCGAGAACCTCTCGTTGAAGGGCGTTGCCATCAACTACAACGAAGAGTCGATGAAGCAGCGCGCAGAGATTATCAAGAGCAACAATAAGATTGCCGAGGGCCAAGGTCGCTACTTAGATAGAAGCAAATTCAACAAGGAGGTTCCAGCCCTCTTCTACAAAGAGTTGGTCGAGGCGGGTATTCTTGGCTTTATACGCCCTGCAACCGTACCTCTCAATGCTCGCTACGACCGCGTAGTGGTGCGCGAGAACTACACCTTCGAGCAACTCCCAACAGTGCCAGATATCCTGCTCAACGAGGAGCAGTTTGCCCGTGTATACAAGCTTGCCGAGGAGAGAAGAGATGTGCGTTTGGAGTTCGATATTCGCAACTACTTCCGCCCAGGTCCTATCCCTTATCACAATGTGGTTGCATCGATTAAGGGTAGTAAATATCCGAATGAGTATGTTATCCTCGGTGCGCACCTCGACGCTTACGATATAGCTTCGGGTAGTGTGGATTGTGGAAATGGAGTGGCAGCTGTGATGGAAGCTGCCCGTATGCTCGCCGTCTCGGGCGCAAAACCTGAGCGCACAATCCTCTTTATTCTCTTTGGTGCGGAGGAGTTTGGCTTGCGAGGCTCGAAGGCATGGGTGGAGCAAAACAAGGATAAGTTGGATGGTATCTCGATGATGTTTAACCGCGATAGTGGCCCACTGCCCTATGTTGGTTTCAAAGCCCCGAAGTCGTTGGTTAAGGAGTACGACAAGATTGCTGAGCCAATTCGCCAACTCTATCCTGAGTATGGCTTCGAAGTGAGCGAGTTAAAGCCTTTTGCTCGCCCCGATGCACCTCGTACAGCCGACCACTTTACATTCAGATGGTGCGGTGTTCCAGCTGGGCGAATGGTGATGAAGGATGTTATGGGTTACGGCTTCGATTACCGCGAGATATGGCATACCGAGCGTGATAACTACAATAAGGTTATTGTCGAGTACGAGGAGCAGTCGGCACCAGTACTGGCAATTATAGCTTTGGGTACGGCCAACCTCTCGAAAAAACTTCCGCGCGAGGAGGTCTACTTGCCAAAGAAGTAGAGCCATCAGCTAAAAAAACTTGGCTAAAATAGTAATGGGTGTATCCAATGGGTTTGTTGGATATGCCCTTTTTGTTTGATAAGAGGCCCAAACAAGGTTTTGGATATTTTGATAGTTTTGCTACTTTTGCCACAACAAAAGTCTATAAAAAATGAAAGAGAAAGTTTCAAAGAGACTCTATATTCCATCGTTCGGCGAGGAGGTTGCAAACGCTGTTTCGCACGGCGTAATGACTGTTTTGATGCTTTTGGCTCTACCATTCTCGGCGGTTTGGGCATATATTCACGGCGGCACACAGGGAGTGCTCGATGCAACGGGCGTCTCGATATTTGTTATCAGCATCTTTTTGATGTTTCTCTGCTCGACACTCTACCACGCAATGCAACCTGAGTCGAAGCACAAGGCGGTGTTTCATATCCTCGACCATATAATGATTTACTTCGCCATCGCCGGCTCTTATACTCCGATTGCTCTCTCCGTAATAGGCGGTTGGCAGGGGGTGCTTATCGTTGTTATTCAGTGGCTTATGGTGTTGTTTGGTATATTCTACAAGTCGCTATCAAAGCGTTCAATACCATCGGTCAGCCTTACGATATACCTGATTATGGGTTGGATGATTGTGATATTTTTCCCGCTGTTTTGGAAGAGCGCCTCTACCCCACTACTCGCGCTGATTGGCGCAGGCGGAGTATTCTACACCATCGGTGCGTGGTTTTACGCCAAAAAGGGATTTCGCTATCACCACCTTGTGTGGCACCTATTGATAAATCTGGCAGTCGTCTGCCACTTTGTAGGCATTGTGTTTTTCTTGTATTAAACAAAAAGCGACCGCAAAATGGCAATTTGCAGTCGCTTCGAGGCCTTACGCCTCCACCCTAAACTAAATTATTTCGGAATTATTTTCAGGAGAACTACTCCTTTACTATTGTGATATCATCGAGTGCAAAGTATGCAGGGTGCATAAACTTGTCGGCACCACCCTCGCCATTCCATTGCACATCGAACTTAACCTTATTAACCTTGCCAAGCGGGGACAAATCCCACTTCTTCCAGTCCGAGAATGAAGCTTTGCCATTCTCATAGAGATAGAGCGTAACAGCATTGCTTTCAACCTCATTTCCTTCGGCATCGAGAGTATAACCCTTTGCCTCAATCCAAATCGACTGCTCGGCGGTTAGCGCATCAGCCATATCATTGCCTTGCACAGCCGACGAGTAGGAGTAGGCGGTGTGTGCCACCCACGCACTCTCAATAAATCCAGCTTCAGTTTTGAATTGAAGTACCGAGCGAGCATCGCCCATCATATCGCACTTGTAGCCGTTATGGACAATGCAGTTATTGCCCGAATGAGCCCCTTCGGTAAATACGGTGAGTTGCTCCATAAAGGAGGTTGCGGTGGTGTAGTCGGTGGTGTAGTAGTTCGACACGGCAAGACCACCATTCCAATAGGCTGCAGTGTACCACAACTCGTTTACGGTGCTGTAAAGGTCGGTCGCTTCGTCGTACCACGCATAGCCCTCCTGCTTGTAGAGTAGTTCGCCGTTGTACTGCGGATTGTCGATAAGCGAGGTCCAATAATCGCCCTCGAAGTCGAGCGTAATACGGTTTTTGCCGTCGCCAGCACCCTCGTTACCATTGTTGTCAGGCGAACAAGCCGCCACCATTGCGCCAAGCGCAAGAATTAAGAAAATCTTTTTCATAGTCTTTTAATTTTTAGTTAAACATAAGTGTTAAAAAAAGCGTCACATCGCACAATGGAATACCCCCTGTGCGAAACCAAAAACAAAAGACTTTTGCGCCTAATGCCAATCGTGAAAATCGTTCAGATGCCCGCCTAATATAATAAGGATAAGCCCCGATGATTTTTAACCCGTCCGCCGCAGGTAAAAATTCCTAAAATGCAGAGGCAGGTCTTCTGACTTATCCATTGCCGATGCCTTCCCAACCCGTTTTTGAGGTCTAACCTCGGAGTCAGTGGCAAAGATTTTCGGCTTTAATAAAAGTTGTATAATAAGATGGTTTTTAAG
>SUZP01000018.1 GCA_015059865.1 Rikenellaceae bacterium
GCATTTTTAATTGTACATTTGCACCGCAAATAGGGCTCGGATGGTGGAATAGGTAGACACGCCGGACTTAAAATCCTGTGGCCAGTAATGGCCGTGCGGGTTCGATTCCCGCTCCGAGTACTTAAAACAGAGTTCGCTATTTATCGATAGCGGACTCTTTTTTCGTACTCGTTCGCGGAAATCAGTCAGTCGGGGGCGGTGTGGCAGAGGTGTCTGCGATAGTGTGCGTAGGCGTATTGCTATGCAATTACGAGCCTATGGCTGATATATAAAAATATATAAATATCCTTTTATTCATCAGCCACATTCTCGCAACTTCGTTGTCCGCCCACGCTCATCTATCTTGCTCTGCGCAAACCTGCGGCGACCGTTCGATTCCCAATAGTTGGTATTGGGTAATTTATGAGTTTTTGAATATTTGCGGAAATCAGTCAGTCGGGGGCGGTGTGGCAGAGGTGTCTATAAATGGAAAGTGCTAAAATTTTACTATATCGCACAATAATAATATCATTATACAAATAAAATTCTTAACTTTGTAGTTAGGAAAGTATATAAAACACTAAAACTATATCTATTATGAAGTACATTTTGAGCGCACTCCTGCTATTGGCAAGTTTGACTGCATGCCAGCAGGATAAAGAGTACAAATTTCCTCGCACAGCTACGGAGGATACCGAGAAGATTATGTCCGACCAGTATTGGTCTTATTGGACTCCTGAGGTACAAGCCCGCATCGATGCCGACATCGAGAAGAATCGTAAGGCCGATGCTCAATTTGCAGTTGGAGATATCGCTCCTGACACACAAGTTATCGTCGAGCAGATATCTTCGGACTTCGGCTTCGGAGCAAGTTCATTTAACTGGGACCAATTAGGCAAGAAGGAGTACAACGACATCTACAAAAATCTCTTCGGTACGCTCTTCAACCGCGCCACAGTGGCATTTTATTGGAAAGAAATCGAGTTGGAGCAGGGACACAAGCGTTTCTTTGCCGAGGAGAGGGATAGTGAAGAGTGGTGGAACAATTGCAAAGAGCCACATATGCAGCCACATTGGCGCCGCCCTCCTACCGAGCCTATAATCAAGTGGTGCGAGGAGCACGATGTAACAGTTCACGGACACCCTCTTGTTTGGGGACATATGTCTATTCAATCTCCCGACTGGTTGCGCGATGGCGTTCCTGCGCACGAGTTGGCAGCACTCGACACTCTCGACAAATTCCGTGTAGAGAGCAAAGATGGTCGTAACTGTGCAACATACAAGCGTTTATCAGGCGATGAGATTGCTGCTATCGTTCCCGAATACACAAAACTGCTTAACAAACGAGTATTTGGCAACTTGGAGGAGATTATGAAGCAGTATGATGGTCGTGTGGATAGTTGGGATGTTGTAAACGAGAGTTATACCGAGCATAAACACAACACGCTTATCCCCGGCTCAAAACTATGCAAGGCTCATCGTTACGGCCTGATGCCGGGCGATTATGTATATCGTTCATTTGACCTTGCCGAGAAGTTGAATAATGGCAATGCTCTGCTCAACATCAACGAGACTCAATCGGACTCGAAGTACAAAAATGCCGATATTTACAGCGACGAAATCAAGACTCTCTTGAAGCGTGGAGCTAAAATCGATATGATAGGTATTCAGATGCACCTTATGCGTAAACATCGTAATGCAGAACTCGTAGCGCAAGGCAAAGATATTTGGAGCCCACAAAGAGCATACTATGTGCTGGATAAACTTGCCGAGAACAATCTGCCAATGTGTATGAGCGAGATTACTATCACCTCGCCAAACTCCGACTATCGCGGCGAGATGATTCAGTCCATTGTTGCCGTAAACCTCTATCGCTTGTGGTTCAGTTACCCGAATATGACCGCTATTACATGGTGGAACTTGGTTGATGATTGCGGATACAAGGGCGAGCCTACTATTTCGGGATTGTTCACACGCGATATGAAGCCGAAGTTGGCATATCACGCACTCTACAACCTTATCCACAAGGAGTGGCGTACAAACGAAACCCTTACTCCTGACAGCGAAGGCAATATCGTATGGCGCGGATTTACGGGTAAGTATCGCATCACTTGGACCAACAGCAAGGGCGAGAAGCAAGAGGCTATCTACGAGTTGAAGAGATAGAGATATATTTACATAATGGTATAAAAAACATTCCAAGCGAAGTGAAATAGCGAATAGATAGGCTCGGCGTTCTGCCGAGCCTATCTTGTTTCGAGGAACTCTATAACCTCTTCGGGCTTTGGTTTTTCAAACCAGCGAATATCCTTGTCGCGCCTAAACCAAGTCATCTGCCGTTTGGCGTAGCGGCGAGAGTTGCGTTTTATCAACTCCACAGCCTCATCGCGAGTTATCGTACCATCGAAATAGTCGAACATCTCGCTAAAACCGACGGTCTGCAAGGCGTTCAGGTGGCGGTGAGGTAGCATCGCGCGCGCCTCCTCCTCCAAGCCCTCCGTCATCATCATATCCACACGGCGATTTATGCGGTCGTACAGCTCCTCGCGAGGATAATCTATACCGACCTTCACAATCTCGAAATCTCGTTTTTTCGCCCCACCTTTTCGCAGAGAGGAGTATGGTTGTCCCGTTGTAAGGCAGACCTCCACAGCTCGCAAAACGCGCTGCGGATTACATCTATCCACCTCATTATAATAGACCTCGTCTAACTCTCGCAACTGCTCGACAAGCGACTCCAACCCCTCCGTTTCGAGCCTTCGGAGCAGCTCCTCGCGCAGTGCAGGCTCGGCATCGGGCAAATCATCCATACCCTCGCATAACGCCTTGATATACAAGCCTGAGCCACCCACAGCAACTACTGTATCGTGCTTCTCGAATAACTCCGCAAGTCGCTCCAATGCCACACGCTCGTATGCACCACAATTAAACTCCTCGCTAACATCGAGACAATCTACCAGATGGTGCTCCACACGCTCCATCTGCTCTCGCGAAGGTTGCGCCGTACCTATCGCCATACCGCGATAGAATTGGCGCGAGTCGGTCGAGATAATCGGTGCGCCAAAATGCTCCGCTACGGCAATACTCAAATCGGTTTTACCTGAGCCGGTCGCCCCGACAATAACGATAAGTCGCTTTCTACCACTCGTCATCGCCCTCGCTATCTCCGTCAAATTCGCCAAAGTCGCCCATCATCTCCTCGAAGATAGAGCCTGCATTCGAGTCCACAGCATCGGGGTCGTATTGGTCGGGCACCGGTGCATTCTCAAATGCCACGCGTGGGTATTCGAGCGCAGGATTTGGCTCCGACGAGCCCACCAACTCGATATAGAATGCACGCTCGGCAAAGATATCGAAGAGGTAAATCAGGCGAGTGTAGTCCGCCACAATAATCTCCGCCAGCGTAGTCTTTGCCATTGGCAGTGGCGCATCCTCGCCATCGTAGCCCGTATCGCCCATATCCATAAGCGTAAACTCGCGGCAACGCTGCCACTCCTCGTCAGCAGTAAAGAACGAAGCCATACAATCGTCATAACCGATAGACTGGATTATAAAGTCGTGAAACTCCGACAGCTTCATCATCGGCTCAACCTCAAAATCGCGAACGAAATTATCGTTCTCGTCGCTCAACATTCTGAATTTAAGTACCATAACCTTTTTTTAGTGAGTAGTTAGTAGAGAGTAGTGAGTAGTTAATTTTTAATTTTTCATTTTTCATTTTTTACCATTTACGAGAAGTTGTATAACAAGAGGGATTTCAAGGCTTAAACCTTCTTCGAAGGCTTTTGGTTGCTCCGGTTCGGCAAAACAAGCATTTGTTTTGCTCTCCCCTTAATCGCAACCTTGCGAGGCGTTGAGTCCGCAGCATACTTGGGCGTATGTGAGGAACTCAACGACCGAAGCGTAACGCAGAAATCACCTTGTTAGACGGCTTCTCATATATCGTGCGAGAGTGGAGGAGGAACACACTCCGCCGTGTCGAAGTCGCCCCAACGCTCCGCAATAGAGTCAATCGTAGCAAACAATACCGCAGGCTCATTCTCGGTAACCAACTTCATTCGCGTATCCTTGAAGTTTGGTAACCCCTTAAAGTAGTTCGACAGGTGGCGACGCATCTCCAATACGCCTACACGCTCGCCCTTAACCTCAATAGACTTTGCCAAGTGCTCCTTCGCTATCGCCACGCGCTCCACAACGCTCGGCTGTGGCAACACCTCGCCCGTATCGAGGTAGTGGCGCACCTCACGAAATATCCAAGGTCGCCCGTATGTTGCTCTGCCAATCATCACAGCATCAACGCCATAGCGGTCGAACATCTCGCGCGCCTTCTCGCCCGAATCGACATCTCCATTGCCGATAATCGGGATTTTAATCAGCGGATTATTCTTCACTTTACCTATCAAAGTCCAATCCGCCTCGCCCTTGTAGAGCTGACAACGGGTACGCCCGTGAATAGTCAATGCAGCGATACCGACATCTTGCAGTCGCAGGGCTATCTCCTCGATATTTTTCGACTCGTCATCCCAACCAAGTCGCGTCTTTACCGTAACGGGCTTCTTTACCGCCTCGACAATCTGCCGTGTCATCTCGACCATCAACGGCACATCGCGCATCATACCTGAGCCTGCACCGCGCCCTGCGATTTTCTTCATCGGGCAGCCAAAGTTTATATCAATTATATCGGGATTGGCACTCTCGGCAATGCGCGCAGCCTCGACCATAGGCTCGATTTGATTGCCATAAATCTGAATTGCCACAGGTCGCTCGAAGTCGTTGATATTCAGCTTTGCACGCGACTTCCACGCATCGCGAATAAGGCCATCCGACGAGATAAACTCCGTAGTGACCATATCCGCACCAAACCGCTTGCAGATATAGCGGAACGAAGGGTCTGTTACATCTTCCATCGGTGCAAGAAACAACGCCTCTTTACGAAACTCAATATCGCCAATCTTCATCGATGCTTATATATTTGGTATGAATTAACAATATTTTGCCACACAATATATGCCGTAGGAGCAACGCTCGATATCGGATTAAGGAACGACTGCGCAAGCCATATCGCCAGCACCGTATTCTTCTGTCCGAGGGCCTGACCGCCTGCCGCCTCATCGCCATATCGTCGGCCAAGCCAACGACCAAATCCAAACTGCGCAAGGCAAACCACCAATGCCACTGCGGCCATAATAATCTCTGATACAAGGTGTTCGGTGCCACTCTGGATAATAAAATGCACGGTCTTACCCATAATAACCACCAACGAGCCTAACCACAAATAGAAAGATAGCATCGCGTGTGTGCCTATCCAGTTTGCCGCCTTTGGCGTAAGCCATCTACACAACTGCGCAACCACAAACGGCGCAATCAGCAGAGGTGTTACGCGCGCCAAAATCTCCATTACAGTACAAGTGCCATTACCCCAAGCCGAGAGCAAGGGTGGTGCAATAAAGGCGATTGCCAAGTTGCAGACAAGACTATGTGTTGCCATTGTAGCGACATTTGCGCCGAGCATACCAGCTATAACTACTGCACCCATAGCCATAGGAGCCAAGGCGCAAATCATTCCTCCTTGTGCCACCGTATCACCCAATGGGCGCAACAAGTAATATACCGTTATCGTCGCTACAATCTGTGCCACCATAAGCCACAAATGCAGCCACGAAGGGCGCATATCGCATATATTCACACGGCAGAAGGTGCAAAACAACATCGCAAAGATAAAGAATGGAGCCGACAAACCTTGGCACCACTCATCAAACGCTGCGATAGGATAACACAACAATGCGCCAACCACCATACCCATAGGCATAGAGATTGTGCGCATTGTATGTGATGAAAGTTTCACTCTTTATTCAATTCCTTTAAAGAAGTACGGAGCATACTTGTATCCGCACTTATCGTACAACTTACGCAACAAGTGCATACGACGCGCAAAGTCGTCATAATCTTGATTACCATACGACCAACCCACCTCGGCCAACGCTGCCGTACGCGGCAAAATCATATGTTGAAGAAGATCAAAGTCAGCCACATACTCAGTCCACATATTACCTTGCACACCGATAACAAGTTTTCTCTCCTCGTCATTCAATTGGTCGTACGGATTGAGCGAATAGGATTTGCGCAATGTGATTATGCGCTTTCCGTTGCGACCTCCGCAGATTGGCTCACCATTTGCCACTCTGTTGCTTGTCTGACAATAGTCGAGGTAGCAGTGAGTCTTTGGAGTCATAATAACCTTGTTGCCCAACTGTGCAGCCTTAATTCCACGATGAGGACCACGCCAAGCCATAATAGTAGCAGTCTTTGAGATGCCACCATCGAGGATTTCATCCCAGCCGATAACACTACGGCCATACTTTGCCAAGAAGTTCTCCACGCGGTGCATAAAGTAGCTCTGCAATTCGTGTTCATTCTTTAACCCCTCCTCCTTGATACGCTTTTGGCAATCAGGACAAGCCTTCCAGCGATGTTTTGGAGCCTCATCGCCACCAATATGGATATACTTCGATGGGAACAACTCTATAACCTCGGCAAGCACTCCCTCTACAAACTCGAAAGTCTCCTCACGACCTGCGCACAATACATCTTTCGATATTCCCCAACGGGTACGCACCTCGTAAGGGCCTTTTTTACAACCGAGTTCCGGATAGGATGCCAACGCAGCCACCATATGTCCCGGCATATCTATCTCTGGGATAACCTCGATATAACGCTCCGCTGCATACTTCACAATCTCGCGCACCTGCTCCTGCGTAAAGTAACCACCGTAAGGCTTACCATCGTAACCGCTAATCATAGTGTTACCATTTTTGGGATTTGTGGTGTATACCGCAGTCTCCTTACGCATAGAGCCGACCTTAATGAGATTAGGGTACTTCTTAATCTCGATACGCCAGCCTTGGTCTTCGGTCAAGTGCCAATGAAAGCGATTCATCTTGTGAAGAGCGAGAATATCGATATACCTCTTCACCTCATCCATAGTAAAGATATGGCGACAAACATCGAGCATACCGCCACGATAACCGAAATGGGGCTTATCCTTAACAGTCGCACACTTCACAACAGCCTTGCCCTTACCCTTGGTATGGAACACCAACTGACGAAGTGACTGCAAACCGTAGAATACACCCTTCTCGCTGCCACCCTTAACAACAACGCCCTGCGTAGTTACATCGAGCAGATACTCCTCCTCGCCAAGTGACTTATCAAGCGACAGAGAGATTGCCGACTCTCCATTTGGCAACTTTTCAACTACCGACAGTTGCAAACCCTTCTCGGCTGCAACATACGAGCAGAATATGGCAGCAGGGCGCACAAGCGACTTATCTGCCACATATACAACGCTCTTCGAGTTGAGCTTCAATTTACCACTCTTAGCCTCATACGACACAGGTCGTGGTACAATAACTGACTCCGAAGCCATCACTGCAAACGATGCCACAAGAGCTACAAACAGTGCAAAAATTCTCTTCATAAAAGTATATCTGTTAATAGGTTGATTATTACACCTACAAAGATAATAAAAAAAGAAATCCGCACAATATCAGCAGCACGGATTTCTAAAATATTTTTAAATATTGTATTGAGCAAAAAGCCTACAACAGCACATTAAAATGTGTAAACTGCACGCACACGATACTCCTTATACTTAAAGTCAATCGGATCGTTTCCAATATTGAAATGTACTTTATTAGCGTATTCGGCTGTATGCTCAGTAGAAGACCAATAGTTTCCTTCGCCAAGGGGTGCAAATCCATTAGCAGACAAACTTTCACCAAGCACCTCACGCTGTTTGTGAATTTGCAACAACTCGTTGTATGCAGGGAGATACCAACCTTCACCAAGGTCTGCACACCACTTGAAAGCAGGATACTTAGACCCCCAGTCCTCGAGAAGCTTGATTGTCTCCATATTCACTCGACCATCCTCCTTATCGGTAGTGCCAACCAAAACATAGTCGCTATTTTTATCATTGACACACCACTTCAACAAAGGAGCCTCGTCAAGCATCATAATCTTGGTAACATTCTCGTCGATGTAGTAGATAACGCCTGCCACATTCTCCTTAATAGCAATAGCTCCAACCACATACGGCGAAGCGGTCTGAGTAACCACCAATTTTTTGCTCTTGTTATACTCTGCGTTGTAGAGCGTAACTACGGCCTTACGATTTTTGTCGGTATAGTAATATTTAGAGGCTTTAAGTCGAACTTCGCCCTCCATCTTCGTACAAGTAAGCCAACTTGCATTACTTGACACTTCGTAATCAACATTAGAGCTCACCGCAACAGCTCCACTACCTCCACTATACTTGTATTCGAAAGTATCAAACTCCAATCCAAGAAGAATTGTTGTTTGAGCAACTTCCAACTCAGCCGATAATCCCTCCTCGCTATTCTGTACGAGAATTGTTCCACGACGCTCCTTATGCTCGGTCTCAACCTCATCATCATAGCTCAACACCGAGAATTTGAGAGTCGATTTACCCTCTACGCCACTCTCTGTCTCAACAATAATCCAATCTGCCTCGGTCGAAGCCTGCCAAGCGCAAGGAGAAGAGACCTCAACCTCATAAGTACCGGCTTCTACTGGAACATCGATAGATGCTGGCGAGAATGAAATCACATTTTCGTCGGTATCCGAGCTATCTCCCGGCTGCTCAGTAACTCCTCCGTTTACATCATCGAGACCATCCGACGACTCGCACGCGGTAAAAACCATACCAACTGCCGCCAATAAAAGTAAAAGTTTTTTCATTTTCATAATAGTTTTTATATAATACTTTTGTTAAAATTCGTTTTAAGCCATCCGAGATAGATACTGCAACCCAAGAAATTTGTAATCTTACCCTTATAAAGTTTTTGAATTTACACTAAATGCACTCCCCTCGTATGTTACAGCAACAAAGGTAATAACATTTTTCAAAATCACAAAAAAAGAGACAAAAAAAGAGACGAGAAAAAACTCTCGTCTCTCGTCTCTCGTCTAATTTAGAGTATTCCTGCACGCTGGAAGATATAGTCCACATTTTTGAGGTAGTACTCCAATGTGAAGCACGAATCCAACTCCTCGCGAGTGAGCTTCGACATAACCTTCTCGTTCTCGGCGAGCAACTCCTGATAGTCGGCACGCTCCGCCATTGCACGCATAGCCACAGGCTGTACGGTGTCGTACGCCTCCTCACGCGAGAAGCCCTTGTCAATCAAGGCATTCATAACGCGCTGTGCGAAGATAACCTTGCGAGTGCGATAGATATTCTCCATCATCACATCCTCGAAGACTACGAGGTTATCCAAGATACCCATAAAGCGGTTAAGCATATAGTCGAGCAACTCGGTTGCATCAGGCAAGATGATACGCTCGGTTGCCGAGTGCGAGATATCACGCTCGTGCCACAAAGCAACATTCTCGCAAGCAGTAGCCATATAACCACGCATCACACGGGCGCAACCGCAGATATTCTCCGAAGAGATTGGATTACGCTTGTGAGGCATTGCGCTCGAACCCTTCTGTCCCTTGCCGAAAGCCTCCTCGACCTCGTGTACCTCGGTACGCTGCAAGTTGCGAACTTCGAGAGCCATCTGCTCCAACGAAGATGCGATAACTGCAAGAGTAGCAATATAGTAGGCATGGCGGTCGCGCTGAATAACCTGTGTCGAAACATTTGCACTGTCGATACCCAACTTCTCGCAAACATAGTCCTGAATCATAGGCGGAATATTTGCGAAGTTACCCACAGCACCACTCATCTTACCGACCTCTACGCCACGCGCAGCAGTGCGGAAACGCTCGATATTACGCTTCATCTCCTCGTACCACAACGCCCACTTCAAACCAAAGCAGGTGATGTCGGCGTGAATACCGTGAGTACGACCGATGCAAGGGGTATTGCGGAACTCCAACGCACGGCGCTTCAAAACAGCCAAGAAATTCTCTAAATCCTTTTCGAGGATTTCGTTTGCCTGACGGAGCAAATATCCGTTTGCAGTATCGACAACATCGGTAGATGTCAAACCGTAGTGTACCCACTTGCGCTCCTCGCCGAGTGTCTCCGATACGGCACGGGTGAATGCTACAACATCGTGGCGAGTCTGCTCCTCAATCTCCTTGATACGGTCAATCGAGAACGATGCCTTTGCCCACAACTTCTCAACATCTTCGGCAGGCACTACGCCCAATTTGCTCCACGCCTCCGAAGCGAGAATCTCAACTTTGAGGTATGCGCTAAACTTGTTCTGCTCGGTCCAAACATCACGCATAACCTTTCTGCTATATCTTTCAATCATAATATGTTATGTTTAGTTATTTAATAATTCGGTTTAGATAACATTCGATAGTATTCTTCATAAGCATTGTGATAGTCATCGGACCAACGCCACCCGGAACAGGGGTGATAAACGAGGCAACCTCTTGCGCTGCGGCAGTATCGACATCGCCACACAATTTGCCCGTTTCGGTGTCACGATTTACACCCACATCGATAACAATAGCACCCGGCTTAATCATATCGGCAGTGATAAGGTGCTTGCGACCTACCGCAGCCACCAAAATATCCGCCTCACGGCACACTGCGCCCAAATCCTTGGTACGCGAGTGAGCGATAGTAACGGTTGCATTGGCATCGAGCAGCAACTTAACCATTGGCTTTCCCACGATATTGCTACGACCAACAACCACCGCCTTTTTGCCTGCCACATCAAAACCGCACTCGGCAATCATCTGCATAACTCCCTTTGGTGTGCAAGGCACGATGCAAGGCTTTCCGAGCCAGAGATTTGCAACATTGGCAGGGTGGAAGCCATCGACATCCTTCTCGAATGCAATAGCATCAATCACGCGCTCCTCGTCAATATGTTTTGGCAGTGGCAACTGCACCAATACGCCATCGGTCAATTCATCTGTATTGAGTCGCTCAATCTCCGCCAAAAGAGTCTCCTCGGTGGTGTCGGCAGGCATTGTGATAAGTTCGCTCCTGATACCAACCTCGCCCGCAGCCTTAATCTTGCCACGCACATACGACTGACTTGCGGGGTTTTCGCCTACCAAGATTACCGCCAACGAAGGCACACGACCATACTTCTTCTCCAAGACCTTAACCTCCTCTGCCATCTCGCCTTTCAAGCGCAGAGAGAGCTGTTTTCCATCTATTATATTTCCCATACTTTTACTACTTAAACGCTTTATGACCAATATCTGTACGGTGGAAGAGGTTTTCGCACTCTATTTTTGCGACCTCCTCGTTTGCCTTACGGTGTGCATCTATAAGGGTTGCGCCCTTTGCTACAACAAAAAGCACGCGACCGCCATTTGTTACCAACTCGCCATCTTTAATGGCTGTACCCATATGGAATACCGTGCCATCAACCTTCTCGGTGCCGCGAATAGGGTAGCCCTTGGCGTAGTCACCCGGATAGCCTTTCGATGCGAGAACAATGCCAAGTGTAACCGCCTTGCTCCACACAATCGGTGCAGGCTCAACGCCCGTAGCCACAGCCTCAAAAACATTTGCGATATCACTATCAATCAACGGCAACACAACCTCGGTTTCAGGGTCACCAAAGCGAGCATTAAACTCGATAACCTTCACGCCGTCAGCCGTTTTCATCAAACCGCCATAGAGGACACCTGTAAGTGGACAGCCCTCTGCAACCATCGCCTTTGCTGTTGGGCGCATCACACGCTCCATTGCAAATTCGAGGTCTTCATCGGCGATAAACGGCAACGAAGTGTAGGCTCCCATACCGCCCGTATTAGGACCTTTGTCGCCATCGTAGGCGCGTTTGTGGTCTTGTGCCACAGGCATAGGGTAGACATTCTCGCCCTCCACAAAGCACATCAACGAAAACTCAGGACCTTCGAGGAAATCCTCCACGACGACACGCCCTTTGCCAAAGCGGTCATCGAGCAACATATCACGCAGAGCCTCGCGAGCCTCTTCCATTGTCTCGGCAATCACAACTCCCTTACCGGCTGCCAAACCGTCATATTTCAGCACTGCCGGCAATGGGCGAGCCTCAACATAGGCCACCGCCTCGTCGTAGTTGTCGAATGCCTTATATCCCGCAGTCGGAATATCGTACTTCGCCATCAACTCCTTGGCAAACTCCTTCGATGTCTCGATACGAGCAGCCGATTTGGTATGACCGAAAATTTTGAAACCCTCCTTGCGGAACTCATCGGCAATACCCACCGCCAAAGCGGCCTCAGGACCTACTACGGTTAGGTCGATAGCGTTCTCCTTGACAAACGCCTTCAACTTCTCGACCTCGGTATCCTTAATCGCTACGCACTCCGCCTGCTGGGCAATACCCGCATTTCCGGGTGCGCAAAATATCTTATCCACGCTCGGTGAACGGAACAACGCATCGACAATAGCGTGCTCACGACCTCCCGAACCAACGACTAAAACTTTCATAGTTTTACAAATTCAAAATGCAAAATGCAGAATTCAAAATTATCATTCTTTACCACAACCCAATTTTTCACTTTTGGGAGAGAAGATTTGGCTTTGCCCCCTTAATGCTCGGAGGGAGCATACTTTGCGTATGTGACCTTCGGGCAGTAAGGGTAAAAGTCAAATATTCCTTCCAAAATGGAAAATTAATGTTTGAAGTGTCTCATACCGGTAAACAACATCGTGATACCCAACTCGTTAGCCTTCTTAATCGAGTCCTCATCACGAACAGAGCCTCCCGGCTGAACAATAGCAGTAACGCCATACTCGGCAGCAAATGCTACGGTATCATCAAATGGAAGGAAACCATCCGAAGCAAGCACCAAACCCTCGGTATGACCTGCTGCCTGTGCCTGTTTGAGAGCAATCTCGGCAGAGCCTACACGGTTCATCTGACCTGCACCAACACCCAAAGTCGCGCCATTCTTAACCACTGCGATAGCGTTCGACTTAACATGCTTAACCACACGCCAGCCGAAGTTCATATCGGTCAATTGCTCCTCTGTCGGTTTTGCCTCGGTTACGCACATATCGGCAACAACCTCCTTTGTGGTGGTGTCGAGGTGCTGAACAAGCAGACCGCCATTTACGCTAATATACTGATTTTGAATATCGTTCGTACGAGTCATATCGACCTTCAATACGCGCAAATTCTTCTTTGCGCAGAGAATTTCGAGAGCCTCAGGGGTGAACGATGGAGCCATAACAATCTCCAAGAAGATAGGCTTCATTCCGAGTGCCACCTCTGCGGTAACCTCACGATTGAGGGCTACGATACCGCCGAAGATACTCTTTGTGTCGGCCTCGTAAGCGCGTGTCCAAGCCTCCAACGCATCCTTTCCAATCGCTGCACCACAAGGGTTCATATGCTTCAATGCCACACAGAAAGGCTCCTCGAACTCACGCACGATATTGAGGGCTGCGTTTGCGTCTTGAATATTGTTGTACGAAAGCTCCTTGCCATTCAACTGCTCGGCATAAGCCAACGAGAAGTGAGTGGTCGAGTTGTCGCGGTAGAACTTTGCCGACTGGTGAGGATTCTCGCCATAACGCAACGACTGCTGCTCGTCAAACTCCAAGAACAATTTTTCGGACAAACCTGCCTGCTTGCGCATATAGGTTGCGATGCACATATCATACTCTGCGGTATGAGTATAGGCCTTTGCCGAGAGCTGCAAACGAGTCTCAACCTTTGTATTACCCTCAGCCTTAATCTCGTCAAGAATCTGTGCGTAGTCCGCAGGGTCGCAAACTACGGTTACATCTTTGTAGTTCTTCGCTGCCGAACGCAACATCGAAGGACCACCGATATCGATATTTTCGATAGCCTCAGCCATCTCCACGCCCTCCTTGGCGATAGTCTGACGGAAAGGGTAGAGGTTTACGCAGACCATATCTATAAACTCGATACCATTCTCGCGCAACGCCTCCAAGTGGCTCTCCAAATCGCGGCGAGCCAACAAACCGCCATGCACCTTCGGGTGCAAGGTCTTAACGCGACCATCGCAAATCTCAGGGAAGCCCGTAACCTCGCTGATGCCGATAGTCTTAACTCCATTCTTCTCCAAAAGGCTCTGCGTACCGCCCGTAGCGATAATCTCCCAGCCCAGCGACTGCAAACCACTGACGAACTCCACCAAGCCCGTCTTGTCGCTAACACTAACCAATGCTCTCATCTCTCTTATATATTTTCTATTTATTCTATTTTTCAATCAATCTCTTTATGGTCTCGACATAGAGCGCGTGCTCAATCTTATGACCTATACTATGCACCTCGTCTGCACTATCGCCATCGTAGTCGAAGGCGCGCTGTGCGATAATCTTTCCACCATCCAATGTTTCATCAACATAGTGGATGGTAATACCAAAGACCTTCACGCCATACTCCAACGCCTGTTCCACCGCGTTAGCACCACGAAATGCAGGCAACAACGACGGGTGAATGTTGATTATACGACCGCCATAGGCTTTGAGCAGCGTGTCGCCCACGATACGCATATATCCGGCCAAGCAGACCAGCTCGATACTCTTCTCATCGAGGCGAGCCACAATCTCGGCCTCATACTCCGCCTTCGAGCCATACTCCTTTGGCGAAAAGGCAAAGCACTCAATACCATGCTGTGCAGCTCTCTGTACGGCCTTTGCACTCGGCTTATCGCAGACAATAAGTGCCACCTCGGCAGCCAAATCACCGCGCTCGCAAGCCGCAACAATAGCCTCCAAGTTCGAGCCTTCGCCCGATGCGAAGATTGCTATCTGCACCATACTACTCAATGACTACGCCCTCCTCGCCTGTTACACGACCAATAATCGAGGCCTTCTCGCCAGCAGCAGCCAAGATGTCGAGAGCCTTCTGAGCCTCGCTCTCGTCGAGCGCGATAACCATTCCCACGCCCATATTGAAGATGTTAAACATCTCACGGTGAGGGATATTACCATACTTTTCGAGCAACTTAAATACGCCCAAAATCTCCCACGAGCCCTCGTTGATATGCAAGCCCTGACCGTCGTGCAAGATGCGTGGAATATTCTCGTCGAAACCGCCACCTGTGATGTGGCAGATGCCGTGAACATCGCAGTTACGAACAACCTGCAACACCTGCTTAACATAGATGCGTGTAGGGCAGAGCAGAGCCTCGCCCAAGGTGCGGTCGCCCAACTCCTCGTACTTTGCGTTCAAGTCGAGGTTGTTGTCAGCCAAGACCTTACGCACAAGCGAAAAGCCGTTCGAGTGAACACCGCTTGATGCTATACCAATCAAGACATCGCCAACCTTAACCTTCGAGCCATCAATGAGTTGTGACTTCTCAACAACACCACAAGTGAAGCCAGCGATATCGTACTCGCCATCCTCATACATTCCCGGCATCTCGGCAGTCTCACCACCAATCAGTGCACAGCCAGCCTGACGACAGCCCTCGGCAACGCCTGCTACGATAGCCTCAACCTTTGCAGGGATATTGTGTCCGAGTGCTACATAGTCGAGGAAGAACAACGGCTCAGCGCCCTGTGCCAAGACATCGTTCACGCACATCGCAACGGCATCGATACCAATAGTATCGTGCTTATCCATAGCGAAGGCCAACTTCAACTTTGTACCTACGCCATCTGTTCCGCTAACCAACACTGGCTCCTTAACATTGAGAGCCGCGAGGTCAAACATACCGCCAAAAGCGCCGATATTGCCCATCGTACCCAAGCGGTTGGTCGATGCCACATGTTGTTTAATTCGGCGTACCACCTCGTAACCTGCTTCGAGGTTTACACCTGCTTTTTCGTAATTTACTGCCATAATTATATCTATTTTTTCTTGTTAATTTCCGAAATATCGTGTGTCATAGGGGTAGGATACTTGCCATCGAAGCAAGCGAAACACATCTTCTTGCACTTGCCATTCGACGAGGCCAAACACTCCTCGACAGACAAGAAGGCCAATGAGTCGGCACCTATAATCTTGCAAACCTCCTCCACAGAGTGCTTTGCACTAATCAACTCATCGAGCGAGGTGGTATCCACGCCATAACAACAAGGGTGAGTCATCGTCGGGCTTACAATGCGCACATGCACCTCCTTTGCTCCCGCCTCACGCAACATCGTAACGATGCGCTTCGAGGTTGTTCCGCGCACTATCGAGTCATCAACCAAAGCGATACGCTTGCCCTCGACAATCGAACGAATAGCCGACAGCTTCATCTTCACACCCTTCTCGCGCAATGCCTGCGATGGTTGAATAAAGGTACGACCTATATACTTATTTTTAATAAGTCCCATCTCGTACGGAATGCCACTCTCCTCGGCATAGCCCATTGCTGCCGACAACGAAGAGTCAGGCACTCCAACCACAATATCAGCCTCAGCAGGGGCCTCGTGCCACAAGCGACGACCAGACTCCTTGCGGAAGGCGTGGACATTGCAACCATCGATATCGCTATCGGGGCGCGCGAAGTAGATATACTCCATAGCGCACATATTGTGCTCGCACTTCAACGCATATTTGCGGCTACGCAAGCCATTTTCGTCAATTGTAACAACCTCGCCCGGCTCTACATCGCGCAAAAATGTTGCACCCATAACATCGAAGGCACAAGTCTCACTCGACACAACATAGCCATCGCCCAACTTACCAATAGCCAATGGGCGAATACCATACTTATCGCGGCAGGCATAGAGGCGATTTTGTGTCATAATAACAAATGCGAACGAGCCCTCCAACAAATCGAGTGCCTCCATTATCGTAAATATACGAGGTTCATCAGCCTCCTTCTTGATAAGGTGAGCGAACAGCTCGGCATTTGTGTGCGACTGGAAGAGACTACCTTTGCTCTCCAAATAATCTCTAATCTGCTGTGCATTCACAATATTACCATTGTGGGCAATTGCAAAAGAGCCTGTATTATGAAGGAATGACAATGGCTCGATATTGTCGATGCTACGACCACCAGCCATAGTATAGAGGACATGTCCCAAGCACATCTTTCCCTCCAACTTCTGCAACTGTGCCTCATTAAACACCTCCTGCACAAGTCCGTGTCCGCGGTGACGGTGCATATGACCATCACTTGCAACACTAACCATACCGCAACCCTCTTGACCACGATGTTGCATCGAGTGGAGTCCATAATAGACCAATGACGAGGCGTGCTCAACGCCATAAACTCCTAAAACACTCATAAAAAACTATGTTTTTTAATTGACAATTGACAATTGATAATTGATAATTATGGTAAAACGATAGATCGTTTTATACAGATTATTTTATCATATGTATAAATACTTTTAATTGTCAACTGTCAATTTTCAATTGTCAATTTACTTTGTAAAGTATGCTACTGCATTTGCAAAGAGGCTCTGTCGCTTCTCGCCTGCGATATTCTTGAACAAACAGTCGTCGTAACGCTCCGTATGTCCCATCTTACCGAGAATCTGTCCATTCTTCGAGATGATACCCTCGATACCGTATGACGAGCCGTTAGGGTTGTGTGGTGCATCGGTTGTAGCGTTGCCCTCCATATCGGCATACTGGAACGCCACCTGACCATTTGCGAACAACTCCTCAGCCATCTCCTCGCTAACCACGAACTTACCCTCGCCGTGGCTCACTGCAATAGAGTGCAAATCGCCAACCTCGAACGATGACAACCAAGGCGATGCCGTAGTTCCCACGCGCGTCGAAACAATCTGCGAGATGTGGCGGTGAATATCGTTGTGGAAGAGGGTAGGCGACTCCTTGGTCATCATACCCAAGCGACCATAAGGCAGCAAGCCCGACTTAACCAACGCTTGGAATCCGTTGCAGATACCGAGAATCAAGCCTCCACGCTCAATCAACGAGTGAACAGCCTTGGTAACAGTTGCGTTATTCAAGACGCTTGCGATAAACTTACCGCTACCATCAGGCTCATCTCCGAGCGAGAATCCACCACTCAAAACGAGGATATGACACTTGTCGATTGCCGCAGCCATTGCATCAATCGAATGCAAGACATCTTCCGGTGTAAGGTTGCGGAACACTCCGATATGAGTCTCTGCACCCTCACGCTCGAATGCGCGAGCTGTATCGTAGTCGCAGTTTGTACCCGGGAATACAGGGAGATATACCTGCACCTTATCCACCTTTTCGCCCTTATACTGCGGTGCAGCGGCCTTATAGTTGCCCTCGCGGCACTTCTCGCCCGACTTACCCTTGGCAGGGTATATCTTCTCGAACTTCGCAGTATTTGCATCGTACAACTCCGCCAACGAGAACTTTTCGCCAAGCACCTCAATACTCTTTTCAGCAATAGTCTTACCTACGAGCAATGCACCTGCAACCTCGCCCTTAGCCTCGACCAAAATCGAGCCGTACGAGTAGTCGAACAGTGTCGGCTCATCGCAGGTCAAAGTTGCACCAATCTCATTTCCGAACGACATCTTCGCCACTGCCTCCGCTACGCCACCAAAGCCGATAGCGTAGGCCGACACGATATTTCCGTTGTGGATATTCTCGGTTACGAGGGCGAAGTTAGCCTTCAACTCCTCGGTATTTGGTGTATAGTTCTTGTTTGGTGTATGCTTAACGAGATAGAGCGCATTACCTGCCTCCTTAAACTCAGGGCTGATAGCCTTGCGGGCATCGAGTGTTGTGATACCGAATGCAATCAAGGTTGGCGGCACATTAATATTTTGGAATGTACCACTCATCGAGTCCTTACCACCAATCGAAGGTAAGCCGAACTCCTTCTGCATACGAATTGTTCCCAAGAGTGCCGACATAGGCTTACCCCACGAGCGAGCATCGCTCATACGCTCGAAATACTCCTGATACGAGAAGCGCATCTTCTCGTACGAAGCACCCGAAGCCACAACCTTTGCACAAGCCTCCACTACGGCATACTCCGCACCGTGATATGGCGACCAAGCCGAGATATACGGGTTGAAACCAAACGCCATAACGCTCGCAGTCGAGGTCTTGCCGTGGCGTACTGGCAGAGTCTGCATCGAAACCTGTGTCTCGGTGCGCTGTGTCTTACCACCAAACGGCATCAAGACTGTCGAGCGACCAATGGTCGAGTCGAACATCTCGCACAAGCCACGCTGCGACACCACATTATTATCTTTGAGGTTGTTCAACATCTTCTCGCGGATTGTTGCACCCTCAACCTCGCGGTGGAATGGGTTGCACTCGCAAACTGCTCCGAGTGTAATCTTGGTGTAGTGCTTTGCACCTGCCGAGTCGATAAACTCACGCTTCAAGTCGGCAACCTTCTCGCCCTTGTAGAACATACGCATACGCTGTGTATCGGTAACATCCGCTACATGCGTAACCTCGACATTCTCCTCACGGCAGAGGGCTATCATCGCCTCTACATCCTTCTTCTCCACAACTACGGACATACGCTCCTGCGACTCCGAAATAGCCAACTCGGTAGCGTTCAATCCGTTATACTTTACTGGTACGCGGTCGAGGTAGATATCCAAGCCGTCGGTCAATTCACCGATAGCCACCGAGACACCTCCTGCACCAAAGTCATTCGACTTCTTAATCAGGCGCGTTACATCGCCACGGCGGAACAAGTGCTGAATCTTACGCTCCTCCGGAGCATTTCCCTTCTGCACCTCCGAGCCACACTCCTCCAACGAGGCGGTGGTGTGCTGCTTTGACGAGCCGGTAGCTCCACCGATACCGTCACGACCTGTACGACCTCCCAAGAGGAGTACAACATCGCCCGGTGCTGGGCTCTCACGGCGCACATCCGAAGCCTTAACAGCTCCGACAACGGCACCAACCTCCAAACGCTTTGCCACATAGTCGTCGTGGTAAATCTCGCGTACATGGGTTGTTGCCAAACCTATCTGGTTACCATAGCTCGAATAGCCAGCTGCCGCCTTGCGCGAAATGATGCGCTGTGGCAACTTTCCTTCGAGGGTTTCATCTACACCCTTATATATATCGCCCGCACCCGTCACGCGCATAGCCTGATATACATAGGCACGGCCTGACAGTGGGTCACGAATAGCACCACCCAAGCAGGTCGAAGCACCTCCGAAAGGCTCAATCTCGGTAGGGTGGTTGTGGGTTTCGTTCTTGAACTGCAAGAGCCACTTCTCACTCTGTCCCTCGATATCGACATCGACAAAGATGGAGCAAGCGTTGTTCTCCTCGCTCACCTCCATATCGTCTAACTTTCCAATCTTACGCAAGTAGCGAGCACCAATGGTTGCAAGCTCCATCAAACACAACGACTTCTGCTCGCGACCAAGCTCCTTGCGCATCATACCGAACTCGGCCAAAGCCTCCTCGAACTCTGCTCGCATAAACGAGTCATCAATCTTCACCTCTTCAATCTCGGTGGTGAAGGTGGTGTGACGGCAGTGGTCGCTCCAATAGGTATCCAAAATTCGCAACTCGGTCTGTGTAGGGTTGCGCTGCTCACTACGGAAGTACTCCACAACACAACGCAAGTCGTCGGCATTCATTGCCAAGCCATTCTCCTTGCAGTATGGAAGCAGCTCCTCCTCCTTCATATCGGTAAAGCCCTCCAACACCGGCACTGGCTTGATATCAGCCTGCTCAGAGTCCGACAAAATTCGCAAATCCTTCTCGCGCGACTCTACGGCATTGATAAGGTAGTGCTTAATCTTAGCCATCTGCTCCTCCGTTACGCCATCATCGAAGATATAGAGGCGCGACGAACGAATTTTCACATCGGCAGCAGGCTCCAACAAGTGAACGCAATCTACGGCCGACGATGCGCGCTGGTCGAACTGACCCGGCAGATACTCGATAGAGAGATACTTCTTGCCATCGTAGTCGCACTCGTCAGTGACGAGGTCGGTAACAATCTCTCCAAATACGGAGTAGCGACAACGCTCTACCAAGTCATCGCTAAATCCAAACAAATCGTAAACATTGAGTACACGCAACTCTGCTATTGAGAGCGAGAGGTTTTCGTTCAACTCCTTGCGGAGCGACTCAGCCTCGACCTGAAAGCGAGCGTACTTCTCGACAAATATTCTGTGATTTTTCATAACTTCAAAATCAAATTGATAATTGATAATTGAAAAATTGACAATTAGTGGTAAAACGATAAGTCGTTTTTGTCTCTATTGTATTATTTTCTACATCAACTATCTAATTATAAATATAAACTCCTTTAATTATCAATTGTCAACTGTCAATTATCAATTAAAGTTCCGGAAGCGTAGCTGCCAAAACTGTTGCCGTTTGCTTTGCGCGGAAGGCGAGCAACTTCTCCTCGACAGCCTTGTCGGTCAATGCGAAAATCTGTGCAGCGATAAGAGCTGCATTCTTTGCGCCGTTGATTGCAGTTGTAGCCACAGGAATACCACCCGGCATCTGCACGATAGACAACAACGAATCCAGACCTCCGAGTGCCGAGGTCTTGATTGGCACACCGATAACTGGTACGGTAGTCATAGCTGCCGTAACACCCGCTACATGCGCTGCGCCACCTGCACCTGCGATAATAGCACCAAAGCCACGCTCGCGTGCCGACTTCGCAAACTCATACATCAAATCAGGGGTACGATGTGCGCTGATAACACGCTTCTCGTACTCGATACCCAACTCTTCGAGGGTTTCACAAGCTGCCTTCATAACATCCCAGTCGCTTGTCGAACCCATTACCACTGCTACCTTCATAATGTAAATTTTTATTGTTTTGTTGTTTGTTCTCTATTTTCCATTCTCCTAACCTTATCACGGCGCAACCGATTTAGAGGTTATTAGGGGTCGTTAGAGGTAGTTAGGGCGCGCTGAAAGTTTTTTCAACTACTAACTACTCGTTACTCACTACTCACTACTCACTACTCACTAAATAAAAAAGCCGCTACAATCCCTTGTAGTGGCCCCTTATTCGCACACACGCGCCCCCGAAATCTGCTGCTGCGACTTTCGCTGACGCTGCTGCACACAATAGGCGATATGTACACTCTGTAAAAACATAGCGCAAAGATACTCTTTTTTTATTATATAAAAAAGACCTTTCGGTAGATTTTTCAACATTTTATCGAAAAATATATACCATTGTAATAGTTGGAATTATTTTACAAGGTCAAGAGATTTTTTTGATAAATTTTGCATTTTGAATTTTGCATTTTGCATTTTTTGTTGTACCTTTGCCCAAAGTTTGAGCAAATGTATATACTGCACAACATAGGCAAGCGTAAAACTCCGCAAATTCCGGAGTTCCAAAGAGTGGGAGCGTGCGCAGTGTGCGGTGCTGAAAGATAAAGAGTTACGGGGCGGAGTGCGTATGCATTCCGCTTCTTGTTTTTGAAAACAAATTAATAATAATATAAATATAGGTAATTATGTTTTTAGATGAACGAGTACAACAAGAGGGCTTGACCTTTGACGATGTATTGCTTGTACCGGCATACTCGGAGGTTTTGCCACGCGAAGTTAGCACCAAAGGTCGCTTCTCGCGCAACATTACACTCAACATCCCAATCGTATCGGCTGCTATGGACACCGTAACAGAGGCTCCTATGGCTATTGCCGTAGCACGAGAGGGTGGTATTGGTGTTATTCACAAGAATATGTCTATTGCAGAGCAGGCGGCTCATGTACGCCGTGTGAAGCGTGCCGAGAATGGTATGATTGATGACCCCGTAACCATCTCACGCGAAAACACCGTAGGCGATGCGCTCGATATGATGCGCGAAAATAAGATTGGAGGTATTCCTGTTGTCGATGAAAATCGTTTCCTCGTAGGTATCGTAACCAACCGCGACCTCCGCTTCCAGAAGGATATGTCGCGCAAGATTGAGGAGGTGATGACAGCAAAAGACCTCGTCACAATCACCGAGGGCGAGAATACCGATGTTGCAGAGGTATTGCTCTCGAATAAGATTGAGAAGTTGCCTGTTGTAGACAAGGAGGGACACCTCGTAGGTCTTATAACCTACAAGGACTTAACCAAGGCACAAGACCATCCAAATGCTTGTAAGGATGCAAAAGGTCGTCTTCGTGTAGCAGCAGGTATCGGCATTACGCCTGATGCAATGGAGCGCGTTGCTGCTCTCGTAGCCGAGAATGTAGATGCCGTAGTTCTCGACTCGGCACACGGACACACTAAGGGCGTTGTGGGCTTGTTGAAGAGGATTAAGGAGGTATATCCAAAGCTCGATGTTGTGGTTGGAAATATCGCAACTGCCGAGGCTGCAAAATATCTTATCGATGCAGGAGCCGATGGTATTAAAGTTGGTATCGGTCCCGGCTCAATCTGTACAACCCGTATTATTGCAGGCGTGGGTGTTCCGCAACTCACCGCAATCTTCGACTGTGCAAAGGCTGCGCAGGGTAGTGGTGTAGGCGTTATTGCCGATGGTGGTTTGCGCTATTCGGGCGATATCGTGAAGGCGTTGTCGGCAGGTGGTACCTGCGTTATGTGCGGCTCGATGTTTGCCGGCACCGAGGAGTCGCCGGGCGAGACCATTATCTACAACGGTCGTAAGTTCAAGACCTACCGCGGTATGGGCTCTATCGATGCGATGAAGGCGGGCTCGAAGGACCGCTACTTCCAAGATGGCGAGGCAAACGCTATGAAGCTCGTTCCTGAGGGTATTGTAGGTCGCGTACCATTCAAGGGTTCGTTGGCAGAGACTGTATATCAGCTCGTTGGCGGTATTCGTGCAGGTATGGGATATTGTGGTGCACGCACCATTGAGGAGTTGCAGCAAGCTCGCTTTGTTCGCATCACCTCAGCTGCCGTAGTGGAGAATCACCCACACGACATCACCATCACACGCGAGACACCAAACTATTCGCGCGGAGAGTAACAAATTTTAGAACACAGTTAATTACAATTAATTATATGAAGCAAGATATGATTGTGATTCTCGACTTGGGAAGTCACGAGAACACGGTGGTTGCCCGAGCAATTCGTGCATTGGGCGTATATAGCGAGATTTACCCACACGACATCACTGCAAAGGAGTTGCAGGCGTTGCCAAATGTTAAGGGTGTAATTATCAACGGAGGTCCTAACTGCGTAATCGATGGGGTAGAGATTGATGTTTTACCGGAGATTTACGAGGCAGGCTTCCCTGTAATGGCAGCAGGTTGGGATAAGGCAAAGTGCGCAACAAAGTTGCCGCAGTTCACCGACGACTTGGAGGCTATTAAAGAGGCTGTAAAGGGCTTTGTATTCGATACTTGCAAGGCTGAGGCCAATTGGAATATGACAAATTTTGTAGCTGACCAAGTGGAGCTTATCCGTCAGCAGGTGGGCGACAAGAAGGTGTTGCTCGCATTGTCGGGTGGCGTAGACTCATCGGTCGTTGCAGCCCTTTTGTTGAAGGCTATCGGCAACAACCTTGTCTGCGTGCATGTAAATCACGGTTTGATGCGTAAGGGCGAGTCGGAGAATGTTGTGGAGGTGTTCCGCAATCAGCTCTGCGCAAACCTCGTATATGTAGATGCTACGGAGCGTTTCCTTACGAAGTTGGAGAATGTCGAGGACCCTGAGCAGAAGCGTAAAATTATTGGTGGCGAGTTTATCCGCGTATTTGAGGAGGAGGCACGCAAGTTAGACGGCATCGACTTCCTCGGTCAGGGCACTATCTATCCAGATATCGTAGAGAGTGGTACCAAGACTGCAAAGATGGTTAAGTCGCACCACAATGTAGGTGGTCTGCCAGAGGATTTGCAATTCGAGTTGGTAGAGCCTTTGAAGCAGCTCTTCAAAGACGAAGTTCGTGCTTGCGGTGTTGAGTTGGGCTTGCCATACGAGATGGTATATCGTCAGCCATTCCCAGGACCGGGCTTGGGTGTTCGTTGCCTTGGCGCTATCACCCGTGACCGCTTGGAGGCAGTTCGTGAGTCGGATGCTATCTTGCGTGAGGAGTTCGCAAAGGCGGGCTTAGATAAGACTGTATGGCAGTATTTCACCATCGTACCAGACTTCAAGTCGGTAGGTGTACGCAACAATGCTCGTTCGTACGATTGGCCTGTAATACTTCGTGCTGTAAATACCGTAGATGCAATGACCGCAACTATCGAGCATATCGATTGGGCTATCCTTGCAAAGATTACAGACCGTATCTTGAAGGAGGTTCCAAATGTGAACCGCGTATGCTATGACCTCTCGCCAAAGCCAAGTGCAACAATAGAGTGGGAGTAACTCTCTGATATCAAAGCAAATAAAATAGGCTAACTCATTGCGAGTTAGCCTATTCTATTTACATATTGCCCAAATATATTACAACTCTGCTGGTACAATGTTAATAGTCACAAATGGAGTTGTCTCACCACCCATAGTGATATAACCAACACAAGTTACGGTCTCTTCGCCGTTAGGAATCTGCTTAACTACAATCTGCAAAGTGTTCGAGCCGCGATTGCCACTTGTAGTGCTACTCAACTCATAATTCTCAGGGTTGAAGTCAGCATCGTGACCTGCCTTAACCACATTGAATTGCACATACTCAGTGTACTCCTCCGGAATCTCTGCGCTCCATGCAACATTTGGAGTAATGGTGTAACGCAAGACATTGCTAGCATCCGTCGCATGCTGCCAAAAGCCTCTCCAATAGTTAGCCTTTGTCCACTTATCAGCTTCTGCATAACTCCACACATAAGCACCTTCATCATTCTGTGCATAAGTAGCGGTTTTGTTTGCAGGTGGTGCAATAACCACATCTGGCTCCTTCTTTTGCGCACACGATACAAATAGAGTAGATGCAACAACTGCAAACATACTCAACACAACATAGATTTTTTTCATAATTTTGTCTATTATTAAATTAGTATTTAGTTATTTATTTATTTTTAATTATCTCTACTCTTCTAAACCTCGAACATAGCGGTCAATAGCTGCCGCAGCCTTTCGACCTGCGCCCATAGCCAAGATTACAGTTGCTGCACCCGTTACAGTATCGCCACCTGCAAAGACACCCTTACGCGAGGTCTGACCACACTCGTCTGCAACAATACAACCTCTGCGGTTAGTATCGAGAGCATCCGTAGTCGAAGCGATAAGCGGATTTGGGGATGTTCCGAGTGCCATAACTACAACATCGCACTCTATCTCGAAATCCGAGCCTGCAACCTCCTGTGGAGAGCGACGACCACTCTCATCTGGCTCGCCAAGCTCCATCTCTACACAGTTGATAGCGCGCACCCAGCCCTTATCATCGCCCAACACAGCCGTAGGGTTGGTGAGCATCTTAAACTCGATGCCCTCCTCCTTGGCGTGATGTACCTCCTCAACGCGAGCAGGCAGCTCCTTCTCGCTACGGCGATATACGATAGTAGCCTCGGCTCCAAGACGCTTTGCCGTACGCACTGCATCCATAGCCACATTACCACCACCAACAACTACCACCTTGCGACCTACATATATAGGTGTATCGTACTCTGCATCGTAGGCGTGCATCAAGTTAGCGCGTGTGAGGAACTCATTTGCCGACAATACGCCGTTCAAGTTCTCGCCATCAATGCCCATAAAGCGAGGCAGACCTGCACCAGAGCCGATAAATACTGCATCGAAACCCTCCTCGTCGAGCAGCGAATCGACAGTGATTGTTCGACCTACAACGACATCCGTCTCGATGGTTACGCCGAGTTGCTTCACGCTCTCAATCTCGCGCTTCACAACGCGCTCCTTTGGCAAGCGGAACTCTGGAATACCATATACGAGCACACCTCCTGCCTCGTGCAGAGCCTCGAATATTGTAACCTCGTAGCCCATCTTTGCAAGGTCGCTTGCGCAAGCCAAGCCCGCAGGGCCACTACCCACGATAGCTACCTTGTGGCCATTCTTCTCAATATGCGGCATTGGTCGGCCATTCTCCAACTGCCAATCGCCCACAAATCTTTCGAGCTTACCAATAGCGACAGGCTCACCCTTGATGCCAAGGATACACGAGCCCTCGCACTGCGACTCCTGCGGACATACACGACCGCAGATGCTTGGCAACGATGAGTCGGCCGAAATAACCTCGGCAGCACCCTTCATATCGCCTTCACGCAGACGCTCAATAAAGCGTGGTATCTGAATATTTACGGGACAAGCCGCCACACAACGAGGATTTTTGCAATCGAGGCATCGTGTAGCCTCCAACATAGCCTCCTCCTGATTGTAGCCATAGCAAACCTCCTCGAAGTTGGTTGCTCTCAATTTTGCATCTTGTTCGCGCACTGGAACGCGAGGTATCTTATTTGCCATAGCTACTTATCTAAACCTATATTACACTTGTGTCCCGCTTCGCGCTCACGCTGTATTGCCTGTGCGCGTTGCTCCTGCGTGCGGTACATTCCCTGACGGCGCATAGCCTCGTCAAAATCTACATCGTATGCGTTGAACTCTGGTCCATCAACGCAGGTAAACTTAGTCTTGCCTGCAATGGTTACACGGCACGCACCACACATACCCGTACCATCAACCATCAAAGCGTTGAGTGATACGATACATGGCAACTCAAACTTCTTTGCCGTGAGAGTTACAAACTTCATCATAATCATCGGACCAATAGCCACGCAGCAATCATACTGCTTGCCATCCTCCGTAATAAGTTTTTCGAGCAGGGTAGTCACCAAGCCGTGGAAACCCTCCGAGCCATCATCCGTAGCGATATAGAGATTTGCAGCAACCTTACGCATCTCCTCTGCGTAGATAAGCAAATCTTTCGACTTTGCGCCAATGATAACATCCACATCTACACCGCGCTCAGCGAGCCACTTAACCTGTGGATATACTGGGGCAGCACCTACGCCACCACCGATAAAGATAAACTTGCGCTTGCGCAACTCCTCGATAGGCTCAGCCACAAAATCGGATGGGCGACCGAGTGGGCCTGCCACATCGGCAAGATACTCTCCTACACCCCTCGCTACAATCTTACGGGTTGAAACACCCAATGCCTGAGTTACGAGAGTTATTGTTCCCTCCGCCACATCATAATCTGCGATAGTGAGAGGTGTGCGCTCACCCTTCTCATCTGCACGCACAATGACAAATTGTCCCGGTTGTGCCGAGCGAGCAATACGCGGAGCCTTGACACGAGTCAAGTAGATATTTTCCGCAAGTTCTCTACTCTCAGTTACTTCAAACATAGTTTTTAGTTGGTTTTTTGTTACCTCTCGACAATTGCCGACACCCTTATCGTTACTACCGGCATCTTAGGGTCGTCGCTGATAATTCTCAACTTCTCAACCACTGCCCCGAATGGCAAACGCGATGGTTCTATCTCAATTAGTATCTCTCTCTTTCCTCCTGCTTCAATCGTGCTGTCGCCCCTCATCGTCGCCCCAAAGCCCTCGCCATTCAGTTCCAATTTACGAATTGCGAGAGGTCGCGTACCCGTGTTATACAACTCTAACACGCGGGCGCGTTTCGTATGCGCGCACTTTACAGCCCCAAATTTAATACTTTTTTCTGAAACCGCAATCATTTGTGCCGTATTATTTCTATTTTCTCCTCGAAAATCTATCGCAAGCCCATTTATTATGAGTGGATACCTCGTTTTTTGACCATTTGCAAGTAGCGTGACAACATAATCGAGCGAGCCATATTTCGCACTATCGTCGGGCAACATACAGACAAAATTCAGCACCGCCTCCTCTCCTGCGCCAATCGTTGCAGGATAGTAAAACTCCAATTCGGGGTAGCTCTCCACAACAGACAGCGACACTCTACGAGAAGAGGTATTCACAATCTCGAACACAGACTGCTTTGCCCTGCCGTGCTCGACAAAACCAAAGGAGTGGGCATTCGTGGCGGCACACAATCCCTCGCCGAGGTCAATAGGATAACGCTCCTCCAAACTACGCTTGCGAGGTCGCACCTTGCCCGAAATAAGCAGCTCCTCCTTCGCCCCATCTGCCGTTGCGACAAAGAGCTTGCGAGCAAATGCACCGGGGTAGTTCAGCGGATTAAACACCACCTTTATCGTCGCTACGCTATCTGGCATCACTGGCTTGCGCGAAAATTCAGCCCTCGTACATCCACACGAGGAGTAGGCCGACACCACGACAATTGGCTCCTTTGCATCGTTGCGAAAACGAAAAATATGCTCCACCGAGCCGCCATCCTCGGCAATCTCACCAAAATTGTGAGAATTATTTTCAAAAATAATTTTTGCATCCGAAACGCCATAAACAAGTGTAAATAAGGCGATAACGGCAATATTCATAAATCTTTTCATCGGTACAAAGATAATTTTTTTAATTTTTTTATGCAAAAGTTTTGCAGGAATAAAAAATTTGCCATATATTTGCACTCGCAAAACGGGAACAACCGCATTGCAAGGTTCTTAGAAACACGCCTGAATAGCTCAGTTGGTTAGAGCACATGACTGTTAATCATGGGGTCCTAGGTTCAAGTCCTTGTTCAGGCGCTATTGCGCGAGGGTTGCAAAAAATGTTCGATTACGACAGCACCTACAACGAAGGTTGGAGGTATGGCGAGTAAAAGTGTTGAAGTGGATAGCAACAACTTTGAAGATAACGAATAGCAGTCCCAAGCCATTTTTGGAAAAGGGAGCTTAGCTCAGCTGGTTTAGAGCATCTGCCTTACAAGCAGAGGGTCGGGGGTTCGAATCCCTCAGCTCCCACAAAATCAAGACGACTTTTTTGAGTCGTCTTTTTTTGTGTCCGCTGAGGAATTCGTCAGTCGGTGGCGGTGTGGCAGAGTTGTCGGCGATAGTACGCGGAGGTGTATTGCTGCGCAATATCGAGCCTATGGCTGATTAATAAAAGTATATAAATATTCTTTTATCTATCAGCCATATTCTCGCAACTTCGTTGTACTCCTCCGCTTATCTATCTGGCTCTGCTCAAACCTGCGGCGACCGTTCGAATCCCGTGAGGAGAAGAAAAGGTGGAATAATGGTAAATATCAAGACGACTTTTTTGAGGTTTTTGCGTTTTTGCGTTTTTGCGCGCGCAAAGGGCGCAAAAGGGCGCAAACAGCGCAGCGATTTAATTGACAATTGACGAATTGACAATTGACAATTAAAGGTATTCTTTGTTTTATAAACTCCTCCCCTGTCTTAGGGGAGGTGGCCGTTAGGGCGGAGGGGTTTGTCGCGGTTGTCTGAACTCCCACCCTCGTCACGGCGCAGATTTTACTGGGGGTTACTGGGGACACACCTGCGGTGTTTTACTGGGGGCGGGCGTTCCGCCCTTTACTGGGGAGCGCGGAGAGCGATTGCGCCGCAGGCCTAAATAAAAATACCATTAATTGTCAATTGTCAATTCGTCAATTCGTCAACTTGAAAACTCTCGTCTCTCGTCTTCTGCTCTCGCAACGCGGTGTGGCACTAACCTTGCACTTCTCGGTAGAAAAATCTTGTCGCTATGAAAATATCTACCGGAAAGGGCGAAATATCCCTGCTTGCATTGTTGGCTATATGGTCGGTGTCGGCCGTAACATCGTTGCCGGGATTGGCAATATCCCCTATATTGGAGGATTTAAGTCGCATATTCCCCTCCGCATCACAGCTTGAAATACAGATGCTTACATCGCTGCCCTCGCTCTTGATTATTCCGTTCGTGCTGCTCTCAGGCTGGCTCTCGTCACGAGGCGAGTCATTGAAGTTGTTGGCCGTAGGTTTGGCGATATTCTTTGTGAGTGGAGCGATGTGCATCTTCGCCAAAGATATCCGATTGTTGATTGTTGCAAGCTCCATTATGGGCGCAGGTGCTGGTATCGCAGTGCCCTATTCTACGGGGTTGGTGGTGCGCTATTTTACGGGCGATGCGCGTGTGCGACAGCTCGGTATCAGCTCGGCAGTGAACAACCTCTCGTTGGTGCTGGCTACGGCTGTGGTGGGCTGGATTGCGACCAAGGATTGGCATCTCGCCTTTATGGTCTACCTCCTGCCTGCGGTGTCGATGGTGATGCTGCTCGCTCTGCGCAATACCAAGGCTGCGCCTGAGCCCAAGGAGAGCGACCAGTTGCGTCAATCCAAAATCCACTGGAAACGGCTTTCGGGGTTGTCGGTGTTGTACTTTGTGATTACATTCACGACACTCGTCATCACATTCTATCTCTCGTTCTTGCTCGAAAAATATCGTTTTCCGCAGGAGTTTTCGAGCGTGATGATTTCGCTCTTCTTCTTGGCTATAATGTTGCCCGGCTTTGCCCTTAATATGATTATTCGACGATTGCGCTCGATGACGATATTTGTGTCGTTGTGCTTTATCGTAATAGGCCTGCTGCTTGTTGGTACGGTGCCCGATATTCCATTGATGACTGTGGGCGTGATACTTACGGGCGTGGGCTATGGCGTTTTGCAGCCTATAATCTACGACAAAACTGCCATCATCGCCCCACCTGCCTTGGCTACGAAGTCGCTGTCGGTGGTTATGACGGTGAACTATGTGGCAGTGGTGGCGTGCCCCTTTGTGGTCGATTTTGCCGAGCATATTATACTGCATCACAAGGAGCAGAGCTTTCCATTTGTCTTGGGTGCAGCGTTAGTAGCCTTGGTGGCACTCTTGTCGATACTGCTGCGAAAAAGTTTCGTTTTGGGACTCGACGAGTCGTACTACAAGTGATAGACGAAAATTGTCAATTGTCAATTCGTCAATTCGTCAATTCGTCAATTCTCAATTCTCAATTTTTTTTGCTATCTTTGTACTCGTGAAGAGTACTATCCAAATATTTACTGAACTTGGTGCGCGCCTTGCGGGGTTTGGCTCCGACGAGGTGTCGCGCTCTGTTATTGCACGCGCAGTGGCGGAGAATGAGTGGTTCTCGGTAGAGGATATTCGCTACGCTGTGGAGGCTATACGCAGCGAGATGCTCGATGCGGAGAGGATTGAGCAGTGGCTCTCGCACTACGCTCTTGCCGCGTCGCACGAGCCAAAGCGTGTGGCGATTATTATGGCAGGAAATATTCCGTTGGTGGGCTTTTTTGATTTGATGT
This sequence comes from Rikenellaceae bacterium, assembly GCA_015059865.1. Lineage (GTDB taxonomy): Bacteria > Bacteroidota > Bacteroidia > Bacteroidales > Rikenellaceae > Alistipes. Next base: position 31,814 of record SUZP01000018.1, read on the forward strand.
GCGTCATCGCAAGTGGCAATATTCCGTGCGTGAAACCTTCGAGCAAAGACCGCGTTTTGGAGGCGTATGTCGAACAACTACTGCGCGAGATAGAGCCTGCGTTGCATATTGAGCAGTATGAGCAAGACGCTGATTATGACGCTGTTATCGCTACGGGTGGAGATAGTGCAAATCTCTATTTTGCAACCGCTTTCGAGCATACGCCATCCCTTCTGCGAGGTAGTCGCCACTCGGTGGCGGTGCTGTCGGGCAGGGAGAGCGACGAGGATATGTTGCGCCTTGCCGATGATATTTTCAGATATTCGGGCTTGGGCTGTCGCAATGTGTCGCTCCTCTTTGTGCCCAAGGGCTACAAACCCTCGTTGTCGGTGCGCAAGATGTGCCGAGCATACCACAATAACTACCTGCAATGCAGGGCGTTACTGACAATGCAAGGGGCAAAGTTCGAGGATTTGGGCGAGGCTCTTCTCGTGGAGTCGGGAGCCGAGTTCTCGCGTTTTCTCAGTCAGATTAATATTGCGGAGTACTACGACTTGGAGGAGGTGCATAGTTGGCTTGCCGCAAGTGATGAGGTGTTGCAATGTGTGGTTAGCGATATCGAGGGGCTACATTCGCGCGCAGTGCCGCTTGGTCGTGCGCAACTGCCTACGCTGTTCGATTATGCAGATGAACGCGATACGATGCAATTTTTGACCTCTCTTGATTAAAATATTGAAAATTTATGCTATATTTGCATATCTAAAACTCTAAATTTGTAGAATTATGAAGAAGATTATTTTGATGATTGTTGCCGTATTGGCATTTGTAACTCTATCGGCACAGCCGCCGCAGGGAGGTCCGCAGGGAGGTCCGCAGGGAGGTCAGCGAGGTGGTGCTAACCGCCAAGCGCGAATGATTGAGATGTTGCAGACGCGACTTAATATGAGCCCTGAGCAGGCGAAGAAGTTTGCGCCTGTATATCAGGCGTATCAGCGCGAAATTCGCAATGTTCGCAAGGATACCAAGACCTATGTTGATTCGTTCAAGGGCGAGGAGATGACCATCAAGGTTGCGAAGAAGATTATGATGGCACAGCTCAATGGCGACAAGCAGATTATTCAGGTTAAGAAGGAGTATATCAAGGTCTTTGTGAACTACCTCACTCCTGAGCAGTTGTCGAAGATATTTACCCTCAATCAGGGAGGCCGTCGCCCTCGTGGCGGACAGCCGGGACAAGGTCCACGCCCACAAGGTCCACAACCTCGCCCATAGTAAGGCGACAGATAGTAAGAAAAAGGGAGTGTCTAACAAGTTTTTGTACTGACCCCAAAAAGTTGGACTGATTAATAAAAAGAATTTTATTGGTAAAGAGTTCGGTATTGCACCGGACTCTTTCCGTTTAATTTTAGTTTAATACGGTCGTTATTATAGTAGTTAATATAC
>SUZP01000019.1 GCA_015059865.1 Rikenellaceae bacterium
ATCTTAACTCATCTATATACGGTCTTTCAGGACCGCATTACAACCACGGAAGCCCGTTGCGTATTAAACAATCTACCAACGAATTGCATTATTTCCCAATTTCCTGCCTTTTTCTCGCGAGTTCTCGTTATCTTTGCATCAAATTTTTTAGAAGATGGAGTTCTATTTTACAGGTATAATCATTGGAATAGCCACATTTTTTATTATCGGGCTTTTTCATCCTCTCGTTATCAAGGGTGAGTACTACTTCGGTGTAAAGGTGTGGTGGGTATTTGCCTTGGCCGGTATAATCGCTACGACGGCTTCACTGCTTGTAGCCAACATCTTATGGTCTACGCTTTTGGCCGTTGTCGGAGCATCGTCGTTTTGGAGTATCAAGGAGTTGTTCGACCAGCGCGAGCGAGTACGCAAGGGGTGGTTTCCAAAAAATCCCAACAGAAAAGGTTAGACCACGATGTTGATAGCTATAATTTTAACTATTTCGCTGCTCCTCGTCTGGGCAGATTGGGTGGTATATCGCAGATATGTACGCCCGTGTGCGCGTGCGTGGGCGCGATATATGGCGATAATGCTCTTCGTTATAGCTAACACACTGCCCTATATTGCAATGGCAATAATGTGGCTCTTCGAGGATGAGAGTATGGTTGTCGAGATGTGGATGCTGACACTCTACACCCTGCTCTCCTTGTCGCGCCTTGCGCTATATGCAGGTATTCTCACCATCAAAAATAGATATGCGAAATGGATTGTCGGCCTATCGCTCTGCACGATTGTTGCTTGGGTATTGCTTGTCGGTGTGGTACGCACACGCAAGGAGCTCACGGTCAAGCGTGCAGATATCCTCTCGCCACAACTGCCCGAAGCGTTTGATGGCTACCGCATAGTGTTCTTTTCGGATTTGCATATTGGCGCGATGACCTCAGTCGTGGAGATGTGCCAAAACATTGTCGAGCGTATAAACTCTCTCGATGCCGACTTGGTAGTTTTTGGTGGCGACTTGGTAAATGCCCGTTACGAGGAGCTGACACCTGCACTACAACAGATTTTGGGCGGATTGAGAGCTCGCGATGGTGTTGTTGCCGTAATAGGCAACCACGACACTGGCGTCTATGTTCGCGATACCATATCGCTACCTATCGAGGAGAATACTCGCCTCTTGAAGGGGCGCATCAGTGCAATGGGTTGGCGCATTATTGACGACAAAACGGAGTTACTGGTGCGCGGAGACGACACCTTAACCATAACAGGAATAGGCTTCTCGCGCGAATTATTGGAGCATCGCCACTCGGCAGATGTTGCCGACTCACTCGACCTACGACCTATATACGAGGGTGTGCCGCACGATAAGTTCAACATCACACTGTCGCATATGCCTCAACTATGGCGTAAAGTCTCAGCACTCGGATACGGCGACTTGGTCTTGTCGGGACATGTTCACGCAATGCAGATGAAAGGGCGCATCGGAGGGTGCGAGTTTTCGCCTGCGCAGCTGATGTATAAGGAGTGGAGTGGCCACTACGAGGAGCGAGGGAGCCACCTCTACATCACCGATGGCGTGGGCAGTGTAGGCTTTCACCTTCGCATAGGCGCGCCACCTGAGATTACCGAATTGACACTTCGTCGAGCCGATTAGCGCAGCCCCCCCCTGCGAGCGCACCGCACCGACCTTGAAAAATAGTTGAACAATGAGAAGATTTTTAACTCTTTTTTCGATGTTGGTGGTTTCGGGAGCTACGGCACAGACCTCACATCTTACACTTGACGATGCCCTGACGCTCGCCTTCGAGCGTAACCCTGCCATTGTCGCCACGGAGTATGCCGAGCGTGCAGCACACCGCAAGCGACAGGCGGCCATAGGTCTCTTTATGCCCAAGGTCTCGGTCAAGGGGGCATACGCACATCTCAACAGGGATATAAAGATAGACTTCAACCCTATGCTCTCCTCCTTTGCGCCTATTCTGGGCGAGGGGTTGGCAATGTTAGGGTTAGACCTTTCGTACACACTGCAACGCCGCAACACCGCATTCTTGGGTGGCGATGTGGTGCTGCCGCTATTTGCAGGTGGCAAGATTTGGACCGCAAACAAGGCTGCCAAAATCGAAGAGGAGCGCGCACAGCAGCAGAGCCGACAGGTGCAGGGCACTCTAATTGTTGAGATTGTAGAGCGATATTTTGGGGTTGAGTTGGCAAGGCGCGGTGTGGCCATTCGCGAAGAGGCCGTCTCCGTCGTTCAACAACATCTGCACGATATCGCCCTGCTCGAAAAGGAGGGTATGGCTGTGGCAAGCGAACGACTCTATGCCGAGTATCGCTTGGCAGAGGCCGAGCGTGACCTGCAACGAGCTCGCCTACAATACGAAACAGCCCGCAAGGCATTATCTACCTCGCTCGGCACAACAGAGGTTGTTGAACCTTCAACTCCAATGTTTCTGCTTCCGAAGATAGAGCCGTTGGAGTACTTCGTGGCGATGGCCGAACTACACAATCCGCAACTTGGCGAGGTGGAGCGACTGCGCGAGTTGGCGCGTATGAACTTGCGACTGCATCGTGCCGACTTTTTTCCCGAAGTTGCAGCTATGGGCGGGATGGTATTCTGCAACCACCAACTCACCACACTCGCACCTCGAATGGCCGTGGGCGTAGGATTAAATTTTAAAATCTTTGATGGTCTAAATCGCGAATACAAGGCCTCGGCTGCGCGGTTACAACTGCGCCAAGCGGAGGCGTTGGAGCGCAAGGCCGAGCAGGATATCGCGCTATTGGTCGAAGATTTGTACAACAAGGTACAAGCCATATTGGCAACCACCTCGGCGGTGGAGCGTTCGGAGCGTTTCGGCGAGGAGCTTCTGCGAGCCAAACAGAGGGCTTTTCGCGAGGGTATGGCTACCGCCACCGATGTTGTCGATGCCACGCTCAACCTCTCGCGTGCAAGGTTGGAGCGCGTGCAGACAGCCTACGAATTTGATGTCGCTTTGGCGCGACTATTGAATGTATCGGGTATGAGCGAGAGCTTTGTGCGCTACCTTAAAGCGCAGAGAGCACAATCTGTTTTTTAATCGGTAGAGAGTATGAAAAAGACAAATATATCACTTATCATCGTGTTAGTTCTTCTTATCTCAATAATAATCTTCGTGGGCTACCGCCTTGGTCGTAGCAGTCGAGTGGCGGTGCAGGGCTATGTCGAGATGACCACCCTACGGCTCGCCTCGAAGATAGCAGGGCGCATCGACAAGCTCTTCGTCGAGGAGGGCGACTCGGTGAGCAAGGGCGACACCCTCTATATAATATCCACTCCTGAGCTCGATGCCAAGTTGTTGCAGGTCGAGGCTATGTTGAGTGGCGCCAAGGCGATAGAGGCAAAGGCGAAGGCTGGCACACGCAAGCCGATAGTGCAGTCGGCACGCGATATGTGGCAGAAGTCGAAGGTGGGTGTATCGCTCGCCCGACAGACCTATGCGCGTGTACAAAGGCTCTACGAGGAGGGTGTTGTGTCGGCACAGAAGCGCGATGAGGCGTACGCCTCGTTGGAGGCGGCACGAGCAACGGAGCGAGCTGCCAAGTCGCAATATCTGTTGGCCGTCGAGGGAGCTTCGCGCGAAGACAAGGCGGCTGCCGCTGCACAGGTGGAGCAGGCACAGAGCGTAGTCGAGGAGGTCGAGCGATACTTGTCGGATAGGGTTGTTTATGCTCCTGCTGATGGCGTTGTGGCTACGGTTGTAGCGAACGAGGGGGAGATTGTCGGCAGTGGCTACCCTGTCGTTACCATTACCGAGAATAACACCGCCAAGGCGATATTCAATATTCCCGAAACACTACTTCCGCAGCTCGTATGTGGCAAGCACTTCGAGGCGGAGGTACCGGCACTCGGCAAGCACATAGGCTTCGAGGTCGCCTACATCTCGGTCGAGGCGGAGTATGCCACGCAGAGTGCCACCTCGGCACGCGGCGACTTCGACATCCGCACCTTCGAGGTGAAGATGACACCACTGAGCCGCGATGTACCACTGCGCGCAGGTATGAGTGTAATTATCGAGCTACAAAAGCCTGACAAAGAATGACTATAAAGCGATTTTGTTCGGGCATAACAACCTCTGCAAGGCGCGAAGTGGAGCGACTCACCACAAATAGGGAGTATCGCGCCGTAGTGTGGTGGTTACCCTTGGGGGTAATTATCTTTTTTGCCCTATTCTTCTCGCAGGAGGTGGTGGGGGCTTTGCCCATAGCGGTAGTTGATGAGGATAACACCTCTCTATCGCGCAAGGTGGTATCGATGATTAGAGCAACGCCGCAAACCTCGTTGGTAGAGGAGGTTGCCGATATGGCCACAGCCAAGAGCAGGGTGTTGCAGGGCGATGTGGTGGCGGTAGTCGAAATTCCAAATGGCTTCGCAAAAGATATTTTATCGGGCGAGCCCGCATCAATCATCTTTTATGATTCGGGGGCGAATATCTCCACCAACTCGCTTGCAGCCAAGGGGATACAGACCGCCATTACATCCTTCGGTGTTGGCGTATCGTTGCAACGCGCCGAGATGCAGGGTGCAACACCCGACCAAGCTATGGCGCAGGCGATGCCTATCGCCTTTGCGACATACGGGCTCTTCAACCCGTGGCTCAACTATGCCTACTATGTTGCACCCTGCTTTTGGGCGATGGTATTGATTATTGCGGCGATGCTCTCGACCATATATGCCGTAGGTACTGAGCTGCGCTCGGCAACCTCTGTCGAGTGGCTACGCTCGGCAAATGGCTCGTTGGTGGCGGCTCTTATGGGAAAACTTGCACCTACAACCCTCGCGATGTGGCTCTTGTCGCTGGTGATTGGAGTGCTGATTTTCGGAGTTTTTGGCGCACCGCTGCAAGGCTCGTGGTTAATGTTAGTGGCTGGATGCGCAACACTTATTGTCGCCTATCAGGCGGTGGCACTCTTTATCGTGGCGATAACTGCCTCATTCCGACTATCATTGTCGCTCGGCGGAGGCTATTCGGTTTTGGCATTTACATTCTCGGGCGTTACATTTCCCACAATGGCGATGATTGCGTGGGTGCAACCCTTTACAATGCTCTTCCCTTACACCTTCTTTATGCGCCTCTACATCGACCAAGCAGTGCGAGGTGTGGCGTGGTGGCTCTCGATGCAGGATATAGCAGCAATGCTACTCTTTTGTCTGTTGCCGTTATTGCTACTTGGGCGTTTAAAAAAGGTTGCTATAAATCGTAAATTCTGGTGTCGTCTATGAAATTGTCAATTGTCAATTATCAATTATCAACTATTAAAGATGAATGGCGTAGGGTGTGGCACGATGAGGGCGTAGTGCTGATTGTCGTCTTTGCACTCTTTATATACGGCATATCATACTCGCTCGGCTATGGCGGCGAGGTGCTAAATGAGGTACCAATAGCGGTTGTTGGGGGCAACAATGGGGCGATAAGTCGTTCGCTTACCCACAAGATTGACGCCTCGCCGAAGGTGCGTGTAGCTAACGAGGTAGTCGATATTCTCGAAGCGAAACAACTCCTTGCAGAGCGCAAGGTGTGGGGTGTTGTAGCCATCTCGCCCGACCTCGACAGCGACATCCTCGCCGAGCGACAAAGCCGCGTTGCCATACTTGGCGATGCGAGTTACTTCTTGGCCTACCGCGAGGTTGCCGAGGGCACAGTTGCTGCTATTCAGCAGATGAACAGCGAGATTGTCGAGCAACGCACGGGAGACTACAACCCTCCCATCCTCTACGAGCAGCGCAACCTCTTCAACGCCTCGCTCGGCTATGGCAACTTCGTTATGCCTGCCGTAATTTTATTGATTGTTCAGCAGACCGCCTTGATAGGGGTGGGTATGGTATCTGCCACGCGCAGAGAGCGTGGCGAGAGATATAGTGCAGTGTCGCCTATTGCGATAACCATTGGTAGGACAATTACCTATTTCGTAATCTACGCGCTGACTCTCGGCTTTATGCTTACAGTGCACTACTCGCTATTCGACTTTCCGATGCGAGGTGCGTGGTGGCGATGTGTGGCGGTTGTACTCCCCTACCTCTTGGCGGTAATTCTATTGGCACAAGCCCTCGGTGGGCTCTTTCGCAGGCGCGAGAGCTCGATTGTTTGGCTCTTGTGGCTCTCCATACCTTTTCTGCTTGTAAGTGGTGTTTCATTACCACCACAGGCCTTTCCGCAGTGGCTCTATCTGTTGGGCAAAATAGTACCAAGCTCCTCTGCCGTAGAGGCGTGGATAGCGGTACAAACAAGGGGCACATCGCTTGCCGATATCGCCCCTGAACTCACCATATTGTGGTGTTTGGTGGTACTCTATGGTCTATTAGCACTACGCGCCAATAGAAATTAGCCGTTACTATCTCCTTGGTCCCCACCAGCCGCCAGACGAGGTGCCACGATTGACACCTACCGAGCCCTTCGACTCGCGATAGCCATAGTCCGACATCTTGGTCGAGCCCTTCTTGCCGAAGTGGCGGAGGTTGTAGACAAACTGCACCGAGAAGTAGCGACCTATACAGCTGTTCCACGCATTCTGCGTATATCCCGAACCCGTAGTACGAGCAAACGATGTGTTCTGATTGAAGATATCGTTCACGCCAATCTGCACCTCGCCGCGCTTATTCTTAAAGACCTTGCAACCGAGGTATACATTGCACAATACATAATCCTCGTTGTAGTTGTTCGTAAAGCCGAGGTACTGCACATACGACACCGAGGCGGTCAGCGTCAATCGCTTCAAGAATGTCCACTTCAAGTTACCATTTACCGAGTGGTTGAAGTAGTCGTTCTTCTCGGTCTGACCGATTGTGTTCCACGCCTGATTGTATGTTCCGTTCCACGACACAGTAAAATCGAGATTTTCCGAAATATTACTACCGAGTGTAACTCGTGCGTCGTAACCGATATTGTTGGCGAGGTTTGTACGATAGTTATGGTTTACAATATTATCCAACACATTGCCACTCTCAGGCGTTACATAGATAGCCGAAGGGATGCGGCTGTACGATACACCTCCCATAATATTGAGGTTGCACTTCATAAACGACAACGGCACACCGAGCGACACATGGGTACGCACCGAGAAGTATCCGTCGAGGTTTTCGTACGATGTAACCTCCTTCGGAGAGTACTTCTCTGTTCCGTTTGTCGGAACATCCCTGTCGCCAAACTTACCCGATAACTCTGCTCCCGTGGTGTTGTTCCAAGTCGAAGTCGAGATGTAGTCCTGCTGAATTTGCGTATTGAACATCCACATAAAGGTTATGCCCTTATCAACCTTCGAGAGGTTGTAGTGCGCCGAGATATTGTGCGCAAATGCGGGGTTAAGTTTCGTATTTCCAACGCTGATATATTGCGGATTTGATACATCAAAGATATTTTGCAACTGCGTAACCGATGGCTCGTCTGTCCACGAACGGAAGAATATGCGTAGAGTATTCTCCTTGTTGAAGGCGAGGTTTGTCATTGCAAAGTACATAAAGTTGTTGTAGTGCTTGTCAATCTTATCGCCCTGCTCGCCTACGATATGTCCATCCAACTCGGCACGCTGATACATAAGGTTTACAACCACCCTATTCTTGCCCTTCGAGAAGCGGAAACCCGGACCAATGCGATGTGTCCAGAAGCCACTTCTGTACTCCTGCGTCATATTAGGATTGACAACCTGCTCACCCCACTCACTATTGGTGTAGAAGGTGTTTTTATCGTTGCGCTCGTGCTCGTAGCCCATACGATACTGCAACGAGAGCTGCGCCGACTGGCTGATAGGCTCGTTGTAGGTAACACTTGCACGCACGGCATACTCCTCGCTTGGGCGGTGGACATATTGATACAACGGCGAGTAGAGCAACGAACTATTCGCCATATCCTGCCACGACTTACCCTCGCCAAAGTATTTGTCGTACTCGGTCTGATAGTCGGGGTTAGTATATGGAATACCGCTTGCATCGTTGGCTGCGGTGCGTTGCTTACGCTCGTTATTTTGGTAGTTGAAACGACCATCCACCGTGAGCGTTCTACCCGGCTTGCCGAGCTTTGTGCGCAACTGCAAAAACTCGTTAAAACGGAAGGCGTCAAGATGGCTCCAACTATAAGAGTTGGTATATGCCAACGACTGATGTGTCGAACCTTCGATAGCCTCGGCATCCTCGTTTTCTCCTATGGTGTAGCCCTTAGTTGTAGACTCAGGATTGTTGCCCTGATAGGAGAATGATGTTCGCGACATCAACGATGCGTTACGCGAAATCTTCCAATCGAGGCGGGCGTTGAAACGAGCATTGTAGTTAATGGTATTCGACACACCCTGCTGCCACATATATCCGATAGGCATCGGAGCCTCGTACCACTTCTCAGTGCGCGAGTTGTTGTCGGTGTCGGTGTGATTGAAGAAGAGCGAGCCTTGGAACTTCACATTCTTGCGGCGTCCCCACTCGTCGGAGTAGTTGGCACCGAGCGAGTTCACAAGCGCAATACCACTCTGTGGTCGCACCATATATGAGCCTACGCTACGACGCATACCACGACCACCACCCGTCGAGCCACTCACACCGAGAATATCCTCGAACGAGAAGTTTTGCTGATTGACATTATTGAACAGACCAATCAACGAGACACGCGCATCGCCGTGGAAAAAGTTCACATTACCACCGACAATCCACTTGTAACCCTTTGCTATATCCTCCGCGTTATTCTTTTTCCAATCGGGCTCGTAGCCTACACCTGCATACATCTTACCGAATTGTCCCTGACGCATATTCTCCTTGGTGATGATATTGATAGCCTTGTAGCCCTCACCATCATCCATACCCGAAAATTCGGCGCTATCACTCAACTTGTTAAATACCTCGATGCGGTCTACCGCCTCGGCAGGCAACGACTTGATGGCTGTATTGACATCCTCGCCAAAAAACTCCTTGCCATCGACAAAAATCTTCTTGATGGTTTCGCCCTGCGCCTCGACCGAGCCATTCGTGATATTGATACCCGGCATCTTCTTCAACAAGCCCTCGACATCGGCATCGTTCGACACCTTGAAGGCTCCTGCACTATAACTCAGCGTATCGCCATTCTGCGAGGTACGCAACGCCTTGACGGTCTTCACTACGGTCTCGATGCGCTGTGCATCCTCCTTCATCATCAACTTGCCGAGCGACAGCGTTGCTCCTGCAAGACGAAACTCCTTGGTCAAATCCTTATAGCCAATAAAGGTTGCCACAACGGTATAGTTACCATACGACAATCCCGGAATGGATACATATCCATTAGCACCCGAAGTGTAGTACTTTTTGTTATTTGGCTTTGCCGTAGGATAGACCTCAACCACAGCACCCATAACGCCCTGCTTCGTAGCAGAGTCGATGAGCGACAGCGTAACCTTACCCGTCTGCGCAAAGGCCGATGCCGCAAAGAGCAAGGTGGCAATTGATAGAATAAAACGCTTCATTTTATAATCGTAGTTTTTGTTTGCTTAATTTACCCCTTTTCGAGCGCAATTGTATATGCGCTCCAAAAGGCCGCACAAATGTAGTGAATATAATTCATTATATTCAATCAATTCGTGCGAAATGTCTGAAATAAAGGGGTGAAATGGCTTATTTCTCGGTTGAAGTGAGCCAAATTTTAAATTCGTGAACGCGCGCTTTCGGGATAATGATGCGTTCGGGAGTCTCGATTGTAAGGTTTACCGTCAGGCGACTGCCAAACCACACCGAGATATCCTTGACCGCTTTGCGCGAGATAATAAACTGTCTGTTAGCACGAAAAAACTCTTCGGAAGAGAGCTTCGACTGCAAGGCTTCGAGCGTAAACTCTATCTGGTACTTTTCACCCGTATGACAATAGGCGGTAACACGCTCCTCAAAGGTGTGCAGAAAGGCTATATCGTGACTCTGCAATGGAATAATCTTATCGCGAAAGTGGACAAGAAAGACCTGTTGTTGCTCGGTATTGCGGCTATGAGCCACGCTGCTGATACGCGAAGAGTACTCCTTGCGGTCGGCCGAAGTTAGGCGTTGCCACTTCTCGACAGCACGCCTAATATCCGCCTCGGCTATCGGTTTGAGCAGGTAGTCGATACTATTTACCTTGAACGCTTCGATGGCATATTGGTCGTAGGCAGTGGTGAAGATAATCGGGACTTCGACCTCTACACTATCAAATATGCGAAACGACGCACCATCAGCCAAGTGTATATCCATAAAGACAAGTTCGAGCGAAGGCGCAGTTCGAAAAAAATCGACACTATCCTCCACCGTATCTATCGTAGCCACGATTTCAACATCGGGATAAATCTTTCGCAATATGGATGATAGATTTTGCGCAGCTGCGGTCTCATCCTCAATAATAACTACACGCATAGGCTCTATTCACTATCTTTTTCGAGTGGTAACTTCACTGTAAACTCCTTGTCGTTGTCGATAATTTCAATCTCGCGATTGAGCAGTAGTTGGTAGCGGCTATTAAGGTTCGACAGACCTACCCCAGTACCCGGATTAGGTTCGAGCATTGGTCGTTTCTCGTTCGACACAACCAAATATCCATTCTCCGTATAGATGCGCACATAAAACATCTTCTTGCTACTTATCGTATTATGTTTCACCGCATTACCAACAAGTGGTTGCAATGACATTGGAGGTAACTTATAGTCGAGATACATCTCTTCGATATCGAAATCAAAGCGTATCTTATCAGCGTAGCGTATTTTGAAGAGATAGCTATACGCCTCAGCAAATTTTATCTCCTCACGCAAGGCGATAAAGTTGCTATTTACGCCATTTTGCGACAGGTAACGGAAGGTGTAGGATAGCTGATTGATATAGTTCAAGGCGCGCTCCTCATCCTTCTCGCGCACAAGCATCGAGAGCGAAGAGAGCGAATTGAAGAGGAAGTGCGGATTTATCTGGCTCGCCAACATATTGTATTTGGTGGTCAAGTTCTCGTTGCGAAGCATCTCATTTTCGAGCGATATCTGCTGCTCGCGATAGAGGAGCGTATAGATACGCGAATAGAGGATTATCACAGCCAAGACGAAGCACGACTTCAACACTACGACAAACTCCACAATCTGTCGGCTCTTGTAGACAGGGATAACCTCTCCTGAGTGCATCAACGGCACGGGCGATATGAAGTATGCCGCGAAGGCTATCAACACACATATTGCTGCACGAGCAAGGAATTGTCGCCAAGTGGCATCGCGCCCCTTCGAGTTCATCACCAACAACATCAAAAAGGCCAAAGCAAAGTAGAATATAAACTGATAGAGTACAATATGCCACTGCTCCGAGCCGCGATAGAGTGCGCCATAGCTGAACTCTGCACCATTGCGCTGCAACACGCGACGCATATAGAAATGCTTTGACTCGAAGTCGGTACGCTCATAGGCCTCTACGCGCAATAAATCACCCTCTGCAAGGTTGAGCCAGTGCAACTTGCGGTGGTCTACATATACGCTATCGCCCTCCTCCGATACGATATATCCGAAGCCGTCGCGATTGACCGAAAGTTTGCCCTCGACAATCTCGGATACGGCATCCTTATTACGGCCTCTATTGGCACGACGATTACCCGTATCTGTCTGGTTACTAACCAACAACAACAGATACGAGAAGTTGCATATAAGGCTGACAATAATCGCCACAAAGGCGTAGCCAGCATATGGTGAGCGACTCTTTAATCTCTTTATCATATTAGACTTAGCCATCAGCCATTAGTTCCTTTAATTAAAGACACTTTTAATTGTCAATTATCAATTGTCAATTGTCAATTTGAAAACTACTCCTCGTACCACGAAGCGTAGAGTCGGTAGTCGTTTGCTATACGCTTGATAATCTGCTCGCGCTGTTCAGGAGTAACCTCCTTGACCTTCTTGGCAGGTACACCTGCATATACCGAGTTAGGCTCCAACTTCGAGTTCGAGAGTACCAACGCATTTGCCGCAATGATACAACCCGATGCTACCACCGCATTGTCGAGAATTGTTGCACCCATACCAATAAGGCAGTTGTCCTCGATTATCGCGCCGTGAATTGTGGCATTGTGCCCTACCGACACATCGTTACCGATATGTGTCTGCGATGGTTTTGGCGATTTGTCGTAGAGGGTGTGGATTACCGTTCCGTCTTGAATATTCGTGCGGTCGCCGATGGTGATTTTATTTACATCGCCACGCAACACCACATTGTACCAAATCGAAGAGTCCTTACCTATGGTAACATCTCCAATCAACACAGCCGTTTCGGCCACAAAAGTTCCCTCGCCAACCTCAGGCGTATGGTTTCTAACTGATTTTATATAAGCCATAAAATAAATTCTTAATTCTCAATTCTCAATTTTTAATTCTTAATTTGCACTATCTGCACTATTGCTTCGCCTCTTGCCAATAACTTTCGAGTTCGTCGAGCGAAGTCTCGCTGACCATCTTGCCCTGCTCGGCCACGCGTTTTTCGATATGGTTGAAGCGGTTGATAAACTTCTTATTGGTCATTTCGAGGGCATTTTCGGGGTCGATACCACTCTTGCGACAAGCGTTGATAAGAGCGAAAAACAGGTCGCCAAACTCCGCCTCCAACTTCTCCTTATCGCCACTCTGCATCTCGACCTCAACCTCACGCATCTCCTCGTTTACCTTCTCCCACACCTCGCTTACCGAGTTCCAATCAAAACCTACGGCTGCCGCCTTTTCGCTGATGCGAAAAGCCTTTACCATTGCGGGCAGTGAGCGTGGCACACCTCCGAGAACGCCACTCTTGCGAGCCTTCTTGCGAAGTTTCAGGGCCTCCCAATTCTGCTTCACCTCCTCAGGCGACTCGGCCAAGACATCGCCGTAGACATGCGGATGACGATAGATAAGTTTGTCGCACACCCCATTTGCCACATCCGCCAAGTCGAATACGCCCTGCTCCTCGCCAATCTTCGAGTAGAAGACAATATGCAGGAACAAATCGCCCAACTCCTCCTTGATACCCTCCATATCGTTGGCTGTGATAGCATCTGCCAACTCGAAGGTCTCCTCGATGGTGTTGTTGCGCAACGAGTGAATGGTCTGCTCTCTATCCCAAGGGCACTCGACACGCAGGCGATTCATCACCTCGATAAGTCGTGCCGTAGCCTCCAATTTCTTCTCCATAAATATCCAATAGAATAAACATTACTGCAAATGTATGAAAAAAATTCGGCTCAACAAAATGTCGAGCCGAATATGGTATTCTGTCAAGGCTGAACTCGTTAGTTCAAACTTGGCAAGAACGAGTAATTCTTCGAGTAGTGAAGGTGCTGCTCGATGTAGTTTGCAGGATAGGAAACCTTAACATCTACAATCTTATCACCCTCCATAACTAACTCATACTCAGGATTAACCATACCCGAATATGGCTCGATATTGAGAGCGTAGTAACGCTCACGCACCTCCTTGTGAAGATCTTGGTCAATCTTCACGGCATACTTCTCAATCAACGCCTTACCAGCCTCGAAGTCGCCCTCCGACTTGATACGCTGTATTTCGCGAAGCTGCTCACCGAAGATAGTGCGCAACTTCTGGAAGTCGTTCACTACGAGATAACGCTTGCCATCCTTAACAACCCACTCGATAACATTATCCTTCTTACCGAGCTCGATAGCCCACTCCGAGATGAGCTTACGGTTGCGCATATGTGCCTGCTCCACATCCTTGCCCAACTCGATACGCGAAAATTGAGTCATAGCACCATTCATCACATACGAAGCGTACTGAGCCTTTGCAACATCGAACGAAGGAACCAAACCAATCTCGACCATCTTATCGTCGCCGAGGTAGTAGAGTGCAAAGAGGTCTGCACGAGCCTCTTCAAGAGCCGACGAGTATACGCCCAACTCTGTACCGGTAGTGCCCGGAGCCAACTGACCTGAGCCGTGGCCAAGGCACTCGTGGAGGTCGGTGTGGAGGTCATCCGAAAGCTTACCGTACTCCTTCATACGAGCGCGGTCCTCCTCGCGGAGTACAAACTCCTCAGCAAAGCCACCACCCTGTGCAGCCTTCTTGTATGCGTAGGT
This sequence comes from Rikenellaceae bacterium, assembly GCA_015059865.1. GTDB lineage: Bacteria > Bacteroidota > Bacteroidia > Bacteroidales > Rikenellaceae > Alistipes. Next base: position 14,019 of record SUZP01000019.1, read on the forward strand.
GATATTGTCGATAGTTACCGACTTCGAGCCGTGCTCCTTGCGAATCCAATCCGAATTTGGAAGGTTGATGCCGATAGGGGTTGTTGGATAGGTGTCGCCACCGAGCATTGCTACGGTGATAACCTTTGCCGAAATACCCTTCACAACCTCCTTGCGGTATGCAGGATTGATTGGCGAGTGGTCCTCAAACCACTGTGCATTGTCCGAGATAATCTTTGTGCGCTCGCAAGCCTTCTGGTCGCGGAAGTTTACAATAGCCTCCCACGAAGCCTTGTAGCCGAGAGGGTCGCCATAAACCTCGGTGAAGCCATTTACGAAGTCTACATTCGAGTCGGTATTCTTCACCCAAGCAACATTGAACGCATCGAAGTCGCGCAAGTCACCCGACTTGTAGTACTTAATCAAGAGCTCGATGATGCTCTTGTTTGGCTCCTCGGCAACCTCCTTAGCCTTCTCCAACCAATATACTACGCGCTCCAACGCCTCGCCATAGAGGCCACCAATCTTGTAGGTACGCTCGAAAATCTTGCCATTCTCCTTCACAAGGCGCGAGTTCAAACCATACATAATTGGGCAAGGGTCGTTGCCAGCCCTCTTAATCATCTTGTTGTAGAACTTCTCAACCTCTTTCTGAGTAAGGCCTGAGTAGTAGTTACCTGCCGAAGTGGCGATAACATCTGCACCCTTAGCCTGATTGAGGCGTACGGCATAGAGATTTTCGTTGAAGATAGCCTCCAAGATCGTCTCCTTCTCGACCTGCGACTCAACGCCACACTTGTCCCACTGCTCCGAGAACCACTCGCGCGAGAACTCAGGCTTGAACTTATCGTTCGAGTAGTGGTGGTGGATACCGTTAGCCAGCCACATCTTCTTCAAATACTTCTCCATAGCCACAAACTGAGGGCACTCCTTGTTACCCTCGTACGAGGTGTAAATCTTCTCCAAGGCGCGGCGGATGGTGAGGTTGTACTTGAAATTCTGGTCGAAGATAATATCACGACCCGACTTAGCAGCCTCAGCCAAGTAGTAGATTAAAATCTTGTCGTTGAGTGACTGATTCTCGAACTCAGGCACCTCGTAGCGGATAATCTTGATATCGTCGAAGCGGTCGACAATCCAAGGTTGCTCTGCCTGCTCCTTACACGAGGTAAGAGCCATTGCAATAATTCCCATTGTTACAAAAACGATTTTTTTCATAATACCTATATTTATTTAAGTGTTGTGTTCTTTTTAGACGAGAGTTTTAATTCAAAATGCAGAATGCAGAATGCAAAATGCAAAATTATTTTTCAACTACTCACTACTCTCTACTCACTACTCACTAACCTAAAAGGCGTATTTGCAGACATCCACGACAATCTCTATCGTCATCCACATCGAGATAGCGAGTTTTGCGCCCGTACCGATAAAAAACGACAAGAATGAGCCCAAGCCGCTGCGCAAGGCGCGTTGTCGGTCTCTATTATCGTTTATCAGTTCAGCAATCACTGCACCCACAAATGGTGCAACAATAATACCTACGGGGCCAAAGAACATTCCCGCTATCACACCCGCCATAGCGCCACGCTCGCCAGCCTTCGAGCCGCCGAACTTCTTGGTCATATACGAAGGTAGGATATAGTCGAGCACCGACACCAAGAGTGTTAAGACTCCAAATACCACCAACCAAGTGATGGATATCTCGGCATACGAGCAGAAGTATAGACAGAGATATCCTGCATACACCAACACCACCCCGGGCAACACGGGAATAATACAACCCACGCAACCCACTACGCCGAACAATACGGCAAGAACCGATAAAAGTGTATCCACTTTGAAATTAAAAATTAAAAATTAAAAATGTTTTTCTCTCGTCTCTCGTCTCTCGTCTCTCGTCTCTCGTCTCTCGTCTCTCGTCTATTTTACCAACTTGTTGGTTGCGGTATCGGGGAAAATCACGCTCGGCTCAAAGGTTTTTGCCTCCTCGAAATCCATTGCAGCGTATGAGATAATTATTATCACATCGCCCACACTTGCCTTGTGTGCGGCAGCCCCATTCAAGCACACCACACCACTACCCTTCTCGCCGGGTATGGCGTATGTTTCGAGTCGTTCACCATTGGTAACATTCACCACCTGCACCTTCTCGCCACGAATGATGTTTGCAGCCTCCATCAACGCTGTGTCGATGGTGATGCTACCCACATAGTTCACATTCGCCTGCGTAACCTTCACGCGGTGAATTTTTGATTTCAAAACTTCGATTGTCATCGTCTATTTAAGTTTAATATTATCAATTAATCTGATTTCGCCGGCCTGCACTGCAATACAGCCCTGCACACGCTCCGCATCGCTCCACTTCTCGATGGTCTGCATCGAGAGTGCATCCACCGCTGCGAAATATATCACTTTCAGAAGTTCGTTCTTCTCCACCTCGGCAGTAACCCAAGCGGTCAATTCCGCAGGCGACATCTCGCCAACCTTCGCTTGTGCTGCGCTCAATACCTCGTAGATATGAGGTGCTGCGGCACGATGCGCAGGGGTGAGCAAGAGGTTGCGCGACGAACGCGCCAAGCCGTCTGTGTCACGCACGATTGGACAGTCGATAATCTCCACCTTCAAGCCGAGCTGCTTGACCATTGCACGAATTACAGCAATCTGCTGAAAATCCTTCTCGCCGAAGTAGGCGCAAGTGGGCTCGACAATGGCAAAGAGGCGCGAAACCACCTGTGCCACACCGTTGAAGTGTCCGGGGCGTGTTGCGCCCTCCATAACCTTATCTATCTGACCGAAGTCGAACTGTCGAGTGTCGGGTTCAGGATAAATCTCCTCGACCGAAGGGAAGAGTACAAAATCCACCCCTGCAGCTTCGAGCATCTCTGCATCGGCCTCTGGTGTGCGAGGATAATTTTTCAAGTCGTTCTTGTCATTGAACTGCGTAGGGTTTACAAACACGCTCGCCACCACCACATCGCACTCCTTGCGTGCGCGAGTAACGAGCGAGATATGACCTTCGTGCAACGCTCCCATTGTAGGAACGAAACCTATTTTTTTGGCTTGGCACGCAGCGAGTTCCTCGCGCAAAGCCTTAACCGTAGATACTGCTTTCATATTTTTTTGGGTATATACACTTGTGGGCGCAAATATAATAAAATAATTAAAACGATGACACGATTTCAAATTTTATTGCAACAAAAAAATGAAATTTAATAATGCTAACAAACACACATTCTTCCATAAAAATAGTAAACATTCATATTTTTCTCAATACATTTGCATAGGTAAGAGCAGAAGAAAGGGATAGTAAAGGCTATTAAGGGGTAGTAAAGAAGAGCGCCTACCCTTACTTGCCGTTAATTGCCGTTACTTGCCGTTACCGGAGAACACGGAGAGTTAAAATCATAGACAAAAAATGTATATATATTCACTTATGCAGTCAAACAATACAAATTTATACCTATATTGTAAAATAATCACCATAAATAGTACAACAATTAGGAAATTTTACTACATTTGCAGGCGTTTTGAATAAATGCATATTATGTAATTCAATTGAATAAATATGAATAAAAATTCAATTAACATAGTTTTTGCGCAACCAGAGCACGCTGAATATGCCGAGCAGATTTGTCAGCTTATCTACGAGTCGGCTCTGCAACGCGGCACGGGTATCGCGCGTCGTTCGCCCGAATACATATCCTCTAAAATCGAGGGCGGCAAGGCGGTAGTGGCCTTTGACGGCGACCGTCTGGTAGGTTTTAGCTATATCGAGTGTTGGGGACACGGCGACTATGTGGCGACATCGGGTTTGATTGTAGACCCTGAATATCGTCACCTCGGCTTGGCCGGCGAGATTAAGAAGCGCACATTCGAGTTGGCGCGTATGCGTTTTCCGTTTGCAAAATTATTCTCGATTACTACATCGTTACCCGTAATGAAGTTGAATACGCGCCTCGGCTACAAGCCCGTAACATTCTCGGAGCTGACGCAAGACGACGAGTTTTGGCAGGGTTGCGAGGGGTGTTGCAACTACGACATCTTGAAGCGCAACAATCGCCGTATGTGCCTCTGTACGGGTATGCTCTACGACCCAAAGACGCCGTTGCAGAAGCAGTCGTGGTGGAGTCCATACGCGATGGCAATTAAAAACTCATTTAAGAAGATTTTTCACTTGAAATAACAAAAAACGATATATACAACTATGAGCAAAAAGGTAGTTTTAGCATTTAGCGGAGGTTTGGACACCTCATTTTGCGTTAAGTATCTCAGCGAGGAGCTTGGATACGAGGTCTATACGGCTATTGCCAATACGGGAGGTTTCTCCGACGAGGAGTTGGCTTCGATTGAGGAGCGCGCATATCGCCTCGGTGCGAAGCAGCACGCCACACTCGACATCACCGAGGAGTACTACGAGCGCAGCATCAAGTATATGGTCTTCGGAAATGTTTTGCGTAATGGCACCTACCCTATCTCGGTATCGTCGGAGCGTATTTTCCAAGCTATGGCTATTATCCAATACGCCAAGGAGGTGGGCGCAGACTGTGTGGCTCACGGCTCGACAGGTGCAGGAAACGACCAAGTGCGTTTCGACCTGACTTTCCAGATTATGGCCCCTGAGATTGAGATTATCACCCCGACACGCGATATGATTTTGACGCGCGAGTACGAGATTAACTACCTCAAAGAGCGCGGTTATGTTGCCGACTTCACAAAGTTGGAGTACTCGATTAACAAGGGTTTGTGGGGCACAAGTATTGGTGGCAAGGAGACTCTGCACTCGGAGCAGACCTTACCTGAGCACGCCTACCCTTCGCAGGTAACAGCCGAGGGTGAGGAGTCGTTGAAGCTCGGCTTTGTAAAGGGCGAGATTGCAACGGTAAATGGTGTGGAGTACGCGAGCAAGGTCGATGCAATTCGTGCCGTAGAGGCTATCGCATCGAAGTATGGCATCGGTCGCGATATGCACATCGGCGATACGATTATCGGCATCAAAGGTCGTGTAGGCTTCGAGGCTGCGGCACCTATCGTGATTATCGCTGCGCACAAGATGCTCGAAAAGCACACCCTCACAAAGTGGCAGCTCTATTGGAAGGAGCAGGTGGGCACTTGGTACGGTATGTTCCTCCACGAGGCGCAGTATTTGGACCCTGTGATGCGCGATATCGAGGCTATGCTCAACCACTCGCAGGAGAATGTAAATGGCGTAGTAGAGGTTACTTTGCGACCACTCTCGTACACGCTTGTAGGCGTTGAGTCCGATTTCGACCTGATGAAGACCGACTTTGGCGAGTATGGCGAGGTTAATAAGGCGTGGAGCGCCGACGATGTGAAGGGATTTACCAAGATTATGGCAAACCCTCTCAAAATCTACTACAATAATCAGAAAAAGAATAACAAATAGTGGTAAAGGTTGGAATTATAGGCGGTGCAGGATATACCGCAGGCGAGCTTATTCGCCTTTTGATTAACCACCCGCAGGTGGAGATTTCGTTTATCCACTCATCGAGCAATGCCGACAACCTCGTAAGCGATGTGCACGGAGGGTTGTATGGCGAGTGCGACCTTCGCTTCTCGGCGGAGTACGACTTAAAGGCGATAGATGTGTTGTTCCTCTGCTCGGCTCATGGGGCGAGTGCGAAGTTTATGGAGGAGAACGAGGTGCCTGCCAAGTTGAAGATTGTCGATTTGGCGCAGGACTTCCGCGATGAGCACGATGGCTTTGTCTATGGCTTGGCGGAGTGGCAGCGCGAGAAGATTTCTGCCGCCACACGCATCGCCAATCCGGGCTGTTTTGCTACCGCTATTCAGTTGGCATTGTTGCCACTTGCCAAGGCGCAACTACTATGTGATGAGGTGCATATCACAGCTATTACAGGCTCTACGGGTGCGGGCGTTAAACCATCGGCAACAACCCACTTCTCGTGGCGCACGGACAACATCTCGACCTACAAGGCGTTCGAACATCAACACCTCTTGGAGATTGGTCGCAACCTTCGCTCGTTGCAGCCATCGTTCGACAAGCCGTTGAACTTTGTCCCTATGCGTGGCGACTTTGCTCGTGGCATTTTGGCTTCGGTATATACCGAGTGTTCGCTCTCGGCGGAGGAGGCTGTGGCGTTATACAAGGAGTACTATGCCGACTCGCGCTTCTGCTTTGTGGCGGAGAAGAATATCGACTTGAAGCAGGTGGTAAATACCAACAAGGCGCTCATATATGTAGCAAAATATGGCTCGAAGTTGCATATTGTTTCGGCTATCGACAACCTCCTCAAAGGAGCTTCGGGACAGGCGGTCGAGAATATGAACCTGATTTGCGGATTTGACGAGGCAGAGGGCTTACACTTAAAACCTTCGGCATTCTAAACGGAAAACTTTTATGAAATTATTTAATGTATATTCACTCTACGATATAGAGCCTGTTTGTGGTCGTGGCAACTATGTCTATACAGCTGATGGCACGGAGTATCTCGATTTGTATGGCGGTCATGCGGTAATCTCGGTAGGACACGCCCACCCACACTATGTAGATGCGATAGTTCAACAAGTATCGCAACTTGGTTTCTACTCCAACTCGGTGGAGAACTCGTTGCAAGTGCGCTTTGCCGAGATGTTAGGCAAGGCAAGCGGCTACGAAGACTACTCGCTATTTCTCTGCAATTCGGGTGCTGAGGCGAACGAAAATGCAATAAAGCTCGCCTCGTTCCATTCGGGCAAAAAGAGAGTCTTGGCCTTTGGCAAGGCGTTCCATGGTCGCACCTCAGGCGCGGTAGCCGCTACGGACAACCCGAAGATTGTTGCTCCGTTCAACCGCACCGAGAATGTGGAGTTCGTACCTTTGAATGACATAGAGGCGGTAAAGGCAAAGCTCGCTACGGGCGATTTTTGTGCCGTACTTATCGAGGGTATTCAGGGCGTGGCAGGTATTCACTGCCCGACAGACGAATTTTTGCAGCAGTTGCGTGAGGTAACAACCGAATATGGCGTATCGCTCATTCTCGACGAAATTCAGTCGGGTTATGGTCGCACGGGCGACTTCTTCGCACATCAGCACGCAGGTATTCGACCGGATATCATAACCTCAGCAAAGGGTATTGCAAATGGTTTTCCGATGGGTGCAGTGTTGATTGCTCCCCACTTTGAGGCAACGAAGGGTATGCTCGGCACAACATTTGGTGGCAACCATCTCGCCTGCGCAGCGGCAATTGCAGTATTGGAGATTTTCGAGCGTCAAAACCTCGTATCTAATGCTCGCGAAGTGGGTAACTATCTCCTCACCGAGCTGCGTAAATTACCGCAATTGAAGGAGGTGCGCGGTCGTGGTCTGATGATTGGAATAGAGATTGAAGGTTCAGCTTCGGAGATGCGTCTGCGTCTGTTGAAGGAGCACCATATATTTACTGGCGGCGCAGGTGCTACGACAGTTCGTCTGCTCCCTGCCCTCTCTATCACACGCAAGGAGGCAGATAAGTTCCTCGTTGCACTAAAAGCACTATTAAATTAACTACTCACTTGATATGAAAAAGTTTACCTGCGTAGAGGATATTGGCTATTTGAAGGAGGCGTTGCGCGAGGCTCTCGAAGTGAAGCGCGACCGCTTCGCCTACAAGCATTTGGGCGAGAATAAGACGCTGTTGATGATATTCTTCAACTCCTCGCTCCGCACTCGCCTTTCGACACAGAAGGCGGCGATGAACCTCGGTATGAATGTAATGGTCTTGGATGTCAATCAGGGCGCTTGGAAGCTCGAAACCGAGCGCGGTGTAGTGATGGATGGCGACAAGGCAGAGCATCTGTTGGAGGCCATACCCGTTATGGGCTCCTACTGCGACATCATCGGTGTACGCTCGTTTGCGGGGTTGAAAGAGCGTAAGGAGGATTACGAGGAGCGCGTTATCGAGCAGTTTATAAAATATTCGGGGCGACCTGTATTCAGTATGGAGGCGGCAACACGCCACCCATTGCAGAGTTTCGCCGATATGATAACCATCGAGGAGCATAAGCGCACCGCACGACCAAAGGTGGTCTTGACTTGGGCACCTCACCCAAAGGCATTGCCTCAGGCAGTGGCAAACTCCTTTGCAGAGTGGGTACTCAAAAGCGACTACGAGTTGGTTATTACCCACCCGAAGGGTTACGAGTTAGACGAGGAGTTTACGCGCGGAGCAGTTATTGAGTACGACCAGCGCAAGGCATTCGAGGGTGCAGACTTTATCTACGCGAAGAACTGGTCGGCATATTCGGGCGAAAACTACGGCAAGGTGCTTTCGGTAGACAAGGATTGGACTGTCGATGCCGAGAAGATGGCTTTGACAAACAACGCCTACTTTATGCACTGTCTGCCCGTACGCCGCAATATGATTGTCACAGACGAGGTTATCGAGGCTCCGACAAGCCTTGTAATCCCAGAGGCCGCCAACCGCGAAATCTCGGCACAAGTGGTCTTGAAGAGAATGCTCGAAAGCCTGCTATAATTAGTGAGTAGTGAGTAGAGAGTAGTGAGTAGTTAAAGAGATAATTTTGAAATTTTTAATTTAGCTAATGGCTAATAGCTGAAATAGAAAAATATGACACTAAACGAAGAGATATCAAGAAGAAGAACATTTGCAGTTATTGCCCACCCCGACGCAGGAAAAACGACTCTGACAGAGAAGTTGCTCCTCTTTGGTGGTGCTATCCATATCGCAGGTGCGGTAAAGAGCAATAAGATTAAGAAGGGTGCCACCTCCGACTTTATGGAGATTGAGCGTCAGCGTGGTATCTCGGTGGCAACCTCGGTTATGGGTTTCGACTACAAGGGAGTTAAAATCAATATCCTCGACACCCCCGGTCACGAGGACTTTGCCGAGGATACCTACCGTACACTGACAGCCGTAGATTCGGTAATCATTGTTATCGACGGAGCAAAGGGTGTTGAGACGCAGACTCGCCGACTGATGGATGTCTGCCGTATGCGCAACACCCCCGTTATGGTCTTTATCAACAAACTCGACCGCCCTTGCAAAGACCCGTTCGACCTGCTCGATGAGGTGGAGCGTGAGTTGCAAATTCGCGTGCGACCTCTCGCCTTCCCAATTTCGAATGGACCTTCGTTCAAAGGTGTATATAACCTCTATGAACACAACATCTCGCTCTTCACATCTGACGAGCGACAGACCGCCAACGCCTCGACCGTAGAGATTGACGATATCACTTCGCCCGACCTCGATACCCTCATCGGCGACCGCTACGCACAGCAGCTGCGTGAGGATGTAGAGTTGATTGAGGGTGTCTACGACGAGTATGACAACGAAGCCTACCTCGCAGGTAAGCTCGCTCCCGTATTCTTCGGCTCGGCAGTAAACAACTTCGGTGTGCGCGAGTTGTTGGAGTGCTTTATCCGCATCGCACCATCACCTCGCCCTTCGACCACCGAGACTCGACAAGTCGAGCCTCAGGAGGAGAAGATGACTGGCTTTATATTTAAAATTCACGCCAATATGGACCCGAACCACCGCGACCGCATCGCCTTTATGAAGATATGTTCGGGAGTGTTCGAGCGCAATAAAAACTACCTCCACGCTGCAAGTGGCAAGCAGATGAAATTCTCGTCGCCTACGGCATTTATGGCGGAGAAGAAGTCCATCATCGACTTCGCCTATCCGGGCGATATTGTAGGTCTGCACGATGCAGGCAACTTCAAAATCGGCGACACCTTCACCGAGGGCGAAAAGTTGAAATTTACGGGTATTCCATCCTTCTCGCCGGAGTTGTTCCGCTATATCGAAAATGCCGACCCGATGAAGTTCAAGCAGTTGGCCAAGGGTGTAGACCAGCTGATGGATGAGGGCGTGGCGCAGCTCTTCACCTCGTCGCTCAACGGTCGCAAGATTATCGGTACGGTAGGACAGTTGCAGTTCGAGGTTATTCAGTACCGCTTGGAGCACGAGTACGGAGCGAAGTGTCGTTGGGAGCCAATCTCGATACACAAGGCGTGTTGGATAGAGAGCGACAACGCCGAGCAGTTGGCCGATTTCAAACGCCGCAAGCACGCCAATATGGCGAAGGACAAGCACGACCGCGATGTCTTCTTGGCCGACACAAGCTATGCGTTGGCACTTGCCCAAGAGAAGTTCCCTGATATAAAATTTCACTTCACATCGGAGTTTTAGTTAAGCACACCAAATATAAACCAACAATAAAACCTTACCAATAGTGATATGAAGTTAGATGAAAATGCAACTTGCGCTGTTATAGGCCATGGCAGTTGGGCTACTGCCATAGTGAAGATATTGTGCGAAAATGAGCAGTCGGTAGGCTGGTATGTTCGCAACAGTGAAGTCTTGGAGTCGTTGAGCGACAAGGGTATAAACATAAAATACCTCCGAAACATAGAGTTTGACACCTCCAAGATTGTTGTATCTGACGATATAAACCAAGTGGTTGCTGCGGCCGATATAGTTATTTTGGCCACGCCTTCTTCCTACTTGAAATTATACCTCGAACCTCTGACCGTATCGTTGAAGGATAAACTTATTATCTCTGCCATAAAAGGAATTGTTCCTGAGCAGTATCAGACCGTTACCGAGTATATACATTCACGCTACGATATCCCATTTAGCCAGCTCGGTGTAGTCACAGGTCCATCGCACGCGGAGGAGGTGTCACAAGGAAAGCTCTCCTACTTAACGGTTGTTTGTCCCGACATAGACAACGCTCGCGTTCTTGAAAATAAAATCAAGACCAAGTTTATAAACACCACCATTTCGACCGATTTATATGGTATTGAATACGCCACAGTCCTCAAAAACATCTACGCATTGGCGGTTGGTTTGGCGGTTGGTTTGGGATATGGCGATAACTTCATCGCTGTACTCACAGCTAATTGTGCAAGGGAGATGAGCACCTTCCTGCGCAAGAGCTATCCCGATATACGAGAGACACGAGCATCGGCATATTTGGGAGATTTACTCGTCACCTGCTACTCCACACACAGCCGAAATCGCCGTTTGGGCGTACTTATAGGAAAGGGATTAACCGTAAAGAGTGCGTTAAACGAGATGACAATGATTGCTGAGGGATACTTTGCCGCAGAGACAATACACCATATAAACAAGAGATGTGGCGTAGAGATGCCTATTGCCAATATGGTATACAACATTCTCTATAATCAAGACTCTGCTCGCAAAGCTATGTCGCGCTTAACCAAAGAGCTAATCTAACTATTAGTAGTGAGTAGTGAGTAGTGAGTAGTGGAAAATAATTCTCAATTCTTAATTCTCAATTCTCAATTAAAACGACAGTTTTGACGCTGTTGACGAACTTTTACCATAAAAATAGGGCGAGAAATACTACGTTTCTCGCCCATCATTTATTCTCTAAAAAGCGCCGCTTTTGGCATCATTACCTATTAAATTTCTTTTTTAATCGTTCATATATTTTTCGTTGAATATCTTCCGAACATTTGTCTATTACTTTCTCATTGGCGATAGCAACCACCCTACCTTTCTTATCATATATCCAATAATTCCTATCGGCTCTATTACACTTCTCACATTGTGGAATGATATTACCCTCTTCCAATGGCATTAAAGGGTTCATGTGTCCTTTTTGCAGAACAGTTTTTGTGTTTTTCCAATGTTTATGAGGTTTTCCTTCTTCTGAACCGCAAGTGGCACAACAATAGCTATACTTCTTTTTGAGCGACTCAAAGAAGTCATCATCTTCCTTATATTCTCTGCGCTCTTTTGTAAAGTTTGGATAACACTCTGTCAATGATACTAGTTTATACTCCCCATTTTTAAGGCTCAATGAGTTGTTGTCCTTTCTAGCCCCAGATAGTATATACCACCCTTTTTGAGCTGCAAGATGACGCCCTTGTTGCACATCTGTTGTATCTTCGTAGTACTGCCTTATAAATTTGGTTAATTCATGTTTTGTAACTATACGGGTATTAGGATAATTTTGTGCTAAATACACCAACACCAATGCATCTTTGGTAAAATTACCCCCTTTCATCAAATTTGGTAATTCAACCCCTTTTGCTTTCAGATACTTTTCATGATATTCCTTTGCAAGCTTGTAATTTGCCAAAATCTCGCTTTTCTTCATATCTATAAATCATTTGAAAAAATACGACAACTCTTTTCCATAGCGTTGTGCCAACTTAAACAACATAATTGCTGACACATTAATATCACCATTCTCAATTTTTGAAAGATGGCTCTGAGATATAATGCCTTCATTTTGTAAATCAATCTGCTTTATACCCAATTCATTGCGAGTTTGATACAACCTAATCGCAAGTTGTTGTTTCAATTTCTTCTGTTCTGTTGCTTTCATGAAAACAAATTTAATATAGAAAATTTTATATTCCATATTGGAATATCAACAATAATCACTAACTTTGCACCCAAATATAGCGACATGATGTACAAGGTTGTAGATTTATTTGCTGGTGTAGGAGGTTTGAGTTATGGATTTGCCCATGACCCAAGTTTCTGTATCATTGCTGCAAATGAAATTCTTAAACCTATGGCAACAGCCTATTCATTGAATCACCCTACCGTAAAGGTTTATAATAAAGATATTAAAGATTTCTCCTTAGATGATTTAACAAATGATTTTGGAATTAAAAAAGGAGATATAGATATCGTAGTTGGAGGTCCTCCATGTCAAGCATATTCAACAGTAGGCAAACGACTGATTGATGACCCCAGAGGCAAATTATTTCAAGAATACTTTCGTGTTCTTTCAGAAATAAGGCCAAAGTTATTTGTGTTTGAAAATGTAAAGGGTTTACTTTCCATCCAAAACGGAGTACTATTTTCACAAATAATATCACTATTTCAAAGCATTGGATACAATGTTAAATGGAAAGTCTTAAATGCAGCCGATTATGGTACACCTCAGATAAGAGAGCGTGTGATTATTATCGGTTCTCTTATAGACAACAAATTTGAGTACCCATCACCAACCCATAGGGATATAGACGACACAAATTTGTACAATGCGCATTTGAAACCATACATTACACTTGGGGAAGCTATTGGAGATTTGCCATCAATAAAAAGTGGAGAAAAATGTTCTAAATACAATTCAGCGCCACAAACTGAGTATCAGAAAGAGATGCGCAAAGGTGCAACAGAAGAACTTGCTGACCATGAAACACCAAGGAACAACGAGAAACTTGTAAAACTAATGGAAGCGTTACCGGATGGTGGTACACCACAAGATATTCCAGAAGAATTACGACCTTCAAGTGGTTTTGCTAATACATACTGTAAATTATGGTGGGATAAACCATCAACCACTATTACAAGAAATCTTAGTTGTCCATCATCTTCACGATGCATTCATCCTCGTGCAGCAAGACCACTATCGACAAGAGAGGGTGCCAGATTGCAAGGTTTTCCCGATACATATATATTTTATGGCACTCGGTCGGAAAAAAATTTACAAATAGGCAACGCCGTTCCTACGCAACTTTCTTCTGCGTTAAAGGATTCTATAAAGCGGTATTTAGAAAATACCCTATAAGCAAGAGGGCGAATTTATTATTTTTTGCGGCCTCTTTTTAACTCCTTTTTTAGGGTTGAGCCTTTGACAGTCCAGCCAAAGGTGCCAATCTGCTCGCCAAGTGCGAAATATGCTCCGTGGGCGTAGGTCAATAGTTTCGCCTTTGCCAAGTCCAACTTTCCCGTTTCGGGGTCGAGATACTGCTCATCGACCGCAACATTAACCACCTCGCCAATAAACATATCGTGCGAGCCAAGAGGGATAATCTCCTTCACGCGGCACTCAATCGAGATAGGCGACTCCGCTATCGAAGGGGCTGCCACCACAGCCGACTTCTCAGGCGTTAAACCACACTCCTTGAACTTATCGAAGTTGCGACCGGAGCGCACACCACACCAGTCGGTAGCCTCGGCCAACGCTTCGGTGGTAAGGTTGATAACAAACTCGCCCGTACGCTTCACTATCTCGTAGGAGTGTCGTTCAGGGCGTATCGAGACATAGGTCATAGGGGGCTCGGAGCAGATTGTTCCTGTCCACGCTATGGTGAGCATATTGTAGTTTTCGGGGCTATCGCCACAACTAACCAACACCGCAGGTACGGGGTTTACTATTGCACATGGTTTCCAATTCTGTTTCATATCTCTCTTAGCCATTAGCCTTTGGCCATTAGCCATTAGCTTTTTTAATTATCAATTCGTCAATTATCAATTGTCAATTTGATAGTTGCCAACTCTCAAAGTTATATTATCTCCCGACCACTGGTTGATATCGAAAGATTGATTTAGCACCACGCCACTCTCATTTTCAGCTTTTACGATAAGCGCAAATGGCTTTGTCTTAAATATCTCGTCTGTTATCGGCAGAGTGTGCGGCACAACATATACAAGGATATTCAGGTAGTCACCATCGCCACTCTCCATAACGATAGTTCGCGATGCGGGATAGTCCTTAGGCGCAGCCGACAAATTTGCACCGACAGGAGCAACATAGCTCTCCTCCGCCTTGTACTCTACGCGCTCTCCATTAGCCGAACATAGCTCACAAACTACCGTAATATTGTAACGCCACAGCTCCTTAAAATTACTCGAAACAGAGATTTTAAATCTACTCATACCCTATCTACAACCCTTTATATATTGGTTTTCAACACTATTTTCTGCAAATATAGCAACTTTCGTTCAAAAACTTTGCACAATTTGCTTTTTTGTCGTACATTTGCACGCTAATTACGCCATTATAGGAGCAATTATGGGATTGAACAACAAGTTTTCGATTGACTATATGTCGCTATCAAGCGGTCTGCACGCCTTCGATTTCGAGGTTGATGACACGCTCTTTGTCGAGATGGAGTCAAACGAGATTAAGGGCGGTAACTGCAAAGTTCACGCCTGCGTAAACTGCTCCGACACGAAGCTCGATGTAAATGTAGCTATCTCAGGTAGCGTGGTCGTAGAGTGCGACCGTTGCTTGGAGGATTGCAATATTCCAATCGAGTTTTCGGGATTGCTGACAGTCCGTTTTTCGGAGTTGCAGCACGACTACGATGGCGATGTAATGTGGATTGCAAAGGGCGACCAACTATCGCTCAAACAGTATATCTACGAGAGTATCGTGATATCTCTACCCTACCGTCGCGTACACGAGGAGGGTGGTTGCGACCCTGAGATGATGGCTCGATTTACCGCATCAGACGATAGCGACACTATCGAAGCCGAGGAGTAGAACTCAATTACAACGAGGATATAAAAATAGGTAAAACTTAAAAAATAGATTACAGTTATGGCACATCCAAAACACAAAGTCTCGTCTACACGACGCGACAAGCGTAGAACTCACTACAAAGCTGTTGTTCCAACAGTCGTAACTTGCTCGAACTGTGGTTCGGCAGTCCTCTATCACCGTGTATGCCCTGAGTGCGGTTTCTACCGTGGCAAGTTGGCTATCGAGAAGAAGGTAGAGGCATAAAGAGAGAGTGGTTTAGTCTTGATTGCCTACGCAAACAAAACTGACCGATTTCTTTACAAATCAACAATTAAGCCTGCTTGCCGTATTTGGCAGGCGGGCTTTTTGGGTAATAAAAAAACTTTGTCGTATATGATTAGAATTGGATTGGATGCAATGGGCGGCGACTTTGCGCCGGAGGTTGTGGTCAAGGGGGCTGTGATGGCACTCGACGCCATAGCCGAGGATTGTCGCATTGTACTCTTCGGCGACAAAGAGGAGATCCGCAGCATCCTCGCAAAGGAGGGTTGCTCGACCGACCGTTTCGAGATTGTTGCCACATCAGAGATTATCGAGATGGGCGACCACCCTGTGCGTGCATTCCAGCAGAAACCCAATTCGAGTATTGCCGTAGGTTTTCGACACTTGGCCGAGGGAGAGATTGACGGCCTTGCAAGTGCAGGCTCTACGGGAGCCGTTATGGTCGGCTCGACACAGGTAGTGAAGGCTATTGAGGGGGTTATTCGCCCTGCAATATCCACCCTTATCCCAACAACCGCTGGCAGGTCGGCTCTGCTGCTTGATGTAGGCTTGAACATCGACTGCAAGGCGGATGTTTTGGAGCAATACGCCTTGATTGGCTCCGTCTATGCCAAATCTGTACTCGGCATAGAGAAGCCTCGCGTTGCGCTGCTCAACATCGGCACCGAGCCAACCAAAGGCAATCTGCAAATAAGGGCGGCTTACGAGCTGTTGCAGTTAGGTAGCGAGGCGGGCAAATACAACTTTGTCGGCAATGTCGAGGCCTCGCACATCTTCACCTCGGAGGTTGCCGATGTTATCGTATGCGACGGCTTTGTTGGCAATACAATATTGAAGTTATCCGAGGGATTATATTCGATTAACGCACAACACGGCCACACCAACTCCTTCTGGGAGGGGCTAAACTACGAGCATACGGGCGGCACTCCCGTACTCGGCATAAATGCGCCCGTGATTTTAGGGCACGGCAAATCCACGGCACAAGCTATCAAAAGTATGGTGCTCGCAACCGAACACGCCATACGCTCCAACATCGTGGAGCATCTGCAAGAGGCTTTCAAATAGATTATTTCGCTACTCGATAAATAGGTGCAGCACAAAGAGTGCAAGTAGCACCCAATAGGCTATTGTCGATTGATTGTTGGGCATAGCATCTAACACAAAGCTCAACAATATAGCAAGCGGAACAGCTATAATGGCAACGACTATCAAGTCGCACGACGACAAAAAGAGCATCGAGAGCGTCAAAAGGAGAATCCACACGAATAGATTAAGTGAGCGACGCACACGCACCATCATAAATCGCTTATCTGGGCGTAGCACGACATAGACCGCACCCCACACCAATATTGCCGCCACTGCAACAATCATTGTAATCGAGAGGTATGGAATTTGGACAATCTCGCCCATACCCTGTATCGACAAAGCTGATATAAGGTTGCGGCCAAACTGCAACATATCATCACCACCATACCACACCGCATACGAAGCTGTAAGTAGTGGCAACGCATACCCCACAACCATAATCAACGCTTGACGAAGCGACAATGCTAGTATAAAGACCGAGAGAGGTATCACAGCAACGAGTACTATGCTCGGCGGATAGAGCAGCACCATTACGCCAAGTAGTATGGATGCAAAAAAGACCGAATCCTTCTCGCCTGCGCTATGCAGAGAGCGCAGCAGCAGATAGATAGCGACAGCAAAGCAAAATGACACCGCAGCCGCGAGCAGTGTATCGGGCGAGAGCACCACGCCACAAGCCAACACGCCATAGAGAGGTATTGGCAGGGTGCAATAGCTTTTACTCAAACCTGAGCGAGGGAGCATCTTACCCTCAACAAAGCCTCCACAGAAAAAGAGCACCATAGCCAACACGAACGAGAAGAGTCTATCGGGATAGGCTGAGTCGGACAGCTCCACTCCGAAAGGGGCGAGGCGTGCGCGCAATGCCGCAGCGAGGAGTATCGCCACGAGTAATAATATAGCCGACAACGCCGATTTTCTTGTTATAGCACTCAATTGCATACGACAAAGATACTTTTTTTATCCGAAATATCACAAAATTAGAATAAAAAAGTATACCTTTGTAGAGGTCATAGAGAGAGATATGTTAGAGAACTCTTTTCAGCACGAACTTATCGAGGCAGGATGCGACGAGGCTGGGCGAGGATGCTTGGCAGGTTCGGTATTTGCCGCAGCTGTAATTCTTCCGCCCGACTTCTACCACCCTCTACTGAACGACTCGAAGCAGATGAGCGAGAAGAACCGCTACGCCCTGCGCGAGGTGATATGCAAGGAGGCTGTGGCGTGGGCAGTGCAGGAGGTATCGGCCGCACGCATCGACGAGATAAATATCCTCCACGCATCGTTCGAGGGGATGTCGTTGGCGGTGGAGCAGCTCAACCCGCAGCCCCAATTTCTCGCCATTGACGGCAACCGCTTCTACACCAAGTTGCAACTTCCGTTTCAGTGCATCGTAAAGGGCGACGGCAAGTATGCCAATATCGCTGCGGCATCGGTCTTGGCAAAGACCTTCCGCGACGACTATATGCTGTGCCTTGCCGAGAAGTACCCGATGTATGGTTGGGCAAAGAATAAGGGCTACCCCACTCGCGAACACCGCCTCGCTGTGCGCCAATATGGACTCTCGCCCTACCACCGCAAGAGTTTCAATCACGAGATAGACCAACTCGAACTATTTTAGCTACGAAAAATATACCACAAACTAAAAACAATAATTTATGAGACTTAAACCTATTCTTTTAGCATTTGCCCTCATCGCAGGCATCTGCACAGTATCGGCTCAGGATGACGATACTATCGCAAAGCCGAAGGTAACAACCGTCGAGCAGTTGGCACAGCGCATAGCTGACCAGAAGCACAACTTCCAAGTATTGGAGAAGAAAATCGAAGATGTACTTCTCTTCGACTACTTGAAGGATTATGCCATTATCGACAAGGTGCGCCTGACCGGCCCTGCACGCCAACCACAAAACAAGGAGTTCCGTCGCACGAACGACCCATTCTACGACCAATTCCTCGACAACGAGTTCAAATTCTACACCTACATCTTCTTCCCTAAGGACACCAAGCAGAACAAGAAGTATCCGTTGATTGTTATGCCTCACGGCGGCATTCACGGAACATTTAGTTCGGGCAACCGCCACTTCTTGCGCGAGTTGTTGGCACAGGGTTACATTGTTGTTGCTCCCGACTATCGCGGAAGTACCGGCTACGGCAAGGATTGCTGGCAGTCAATCGATTATGGTGGCTTGGAGAACGAAGATGTATTGGAGGCAACCAAATATATGATTGAGAATTACAGCGTAGTTGATAAAAACCGTGTGGGCTTGATGGGTTGGAGCCACGGAGGTATGATATCGTTGATGAATGCTTGCCGATACCCCGACATCTACACTTGTGCCTATGCCGGTGTTCCCGTATCGGATGTAACATTCCGCTTGACCTACCACAGCGAGACCTACGGCAAGCTCTTCTCGGACAAGTACCATATTGGCAAGACTCCAAAGGAGGCTCCTGAGGAGTATGCTCGTCGCTCGCCTGTTACCTACGCCAAGGATTTGCGTATTCCGTTGATGATTACGACCACCGAGAATGACA
>SUZP01000020.1 GCA_015059865.1 Rikenellaceae bacterium
GTCACCGAGCCGACAACGCCTTATGCAGCAAGTGCTTTTGATGCAAAAATCGTATCGAATACCTACGATACCGACAAAGGGTGCTGGGTGATTAAATTTGATAATACGATTACTTCGATTGGATATGGGGCATTCCGTGTTTGCACCTCGCTGACAAGTGTTACAATCCCTAATAGCGTTACTTCGATTGGAGATTATGCATTCGGAAATTGCGAATTGCTGACAAGTGTTACAATCGGCAATGGCGTTACATCAATTGACGGAAATCCATTTCTTTGTTGTCCTTCATTAACAGCGTTTTATGGCAAATATGCATCGGAAGACAATCGTTGTCTAATTGTCGATGGAGTGCTATATTCATTTGCGATGGCAGAATTAACGGAATACACAATCCCTGATGGCGTTACTGAGATTGGAGATTATGCATTCGGTGAATGTACCTCGCTGACAAGTGTTACAATTCCTGATAGTGTCACTTCGATTGGAGATTATGCATTCGGTGAATGTACCTCGCTGACAAGTGTTACAATCCCAAATAGCGTTATTTCGGTTGGAAGGTCTGCATTCGCAGGTTGCACCTCGCTGAAAGCATTTTATGGAAAATTTGCATCGTCAGATAATCGTTGTTTAATAGTTGATGGAGTATTGAACTCGTTTGCTATCGGTTGTGGTGCAACTGAATATACAATTCCGGATAGCGTTACTGAGATTGGAGAGTGTGCATTCTATGGTTGCAGATCGCTGAAAAGTGTGACAATTCCTGATAGTGTTACTGAGATTGGAGAGGGTGCTTTCGCCGATACCTGGCTGACAAGTGTTGCAATCGGCAATGGCGTTACTTCGATTGGAATGTATGCATTCGAATCTTGCATATCACTAAAAGAGGTGTATTGTAAGCCGATAACACCGCCAGCAGCAATTAAAGGCTATTCAGGCTATTGGGAAGCTTTCGAATCCAATGCTTCCGACAGGAAGATCTATGTGCCGCGCAATTCAGTAGAGGCATATAAGGCGGCAGAGTATTGGAGCAATTACGCAGATAGTATTGTTGGCTACGACTTCTAACAATGCAGAGCATTGAATTAATTAAAAATTGAGAATTAAGAATTAAAAATTGTTGTTAATTCAGAAAAAAGTATTACCTTTGCCACCGCTTACGAGCAACGGATTGAGCTGTGGTGTAATGGTAACACAGCAGATTTTGGTTCTGTCGTTCTGGGTTCGAGTCCCGGCAGCTCAACACAACAAAAGGAGGATTTAGTCCTCCTTTTGTTGTGTTGAGCAGCGTGTTACCTATCCAAGAAGATTGAGTATATTTTTGAATTACAGGGCTATTAAGGGCTAGTAAAGATAAAATATCTTGATTTAATTCTCAATTTTCAATTCTCAATTATTTTAGCAAAGCTAAAATCACAGCCAGCCCATTTCGTAATATGTCACAATCTGTTCAAGCAGTTTGTCGCGCTTTTCGGGTTGGTAGTCGAGTTTGAGGTTGTTACCGAACATCTTGGCGAACATCTGCCAAAAGCCCGCAACAAAGCCTCCACGAAAATCCTTAATTATCTGATATGCCGTCTGTTCCGTTTCGCGGTCGATAAGTTTTAGCAGTACCTTACCCTCCGAAATTGTCATCTTCAAAATCACGGGCGTATATTGCTTGATAAGCTGCTTTTGTAGTTGTTTTGCCAACTTCTCCTGCTCCTTTTTATCCTTCACGGCAAGCAGTTGTCGCTCCATACGCTCCATCTCTGCGCGAGCCTGCTTTGCCAACGGATAGCACTTCTTCACTTGGCGTATAAGTCGCTGATAACGGCGCATATCGGGTTTGCGTGCATATTTGCGGATTGGCAGGATATGCACCATCGGTATCGAGTCGCCATTCTCCACACTCCACTCTTGGCGATAAAAGCCACGACCACGCCTTTGTGCCGACACGCTCGGCACAACAAAAGCGATGAGCAACAACAGTATGACTACCCTACTTTTCATAATTCTTTCCGCAAATATAACGATTTAGCAGAAAATTTCATTACTTTTGTGGCATAAAAATTTAGACGAGAGTTTCTAAATTGACAATTGACGAATTGACAATTGACAATTAAAGGTATTTTTATTTATTTAACTTTTAACAATAAAAAGCTAATGGCTAATGTCCAATGGCTAAGTATAATATGAAAGAGGGATTATCATTTACCGCAACAATGCGAGTTACGCCGGAGGTTACGGCGGAGTATATAGGTTCAGGCGACTTGGCGGTTTTGGCTACGCCTGCAATGTGCGCCTTGATGGAGAATGCCGCAATGATGGCTGTTGCACACCACTTGGAGGAGGGAAATACAACGGTCGGAACGGCTCTAAATATCGAACATTCCAAAGCTACGAAAGTAGGTAATATAATCACAGCAACTGCCGTACTTACAGAGATTAACGGGCGCGAATTGAAATTCAACATTGCAGCTCGTGACGAGGTTAGTATTATAGGCGAAGGAACGCACACCCGCTTTATCGTAAATCGAGAAAAATTTGTGGCGAAATTGGGATAGCGAAGCGAGGCTTGCGTAAAATAGATATTTTTCGTACCTTCGCAGCGCAATTATAACAATTGTAGAGAATAAAGCTAAGATATATATGTTTGAAAAACTTACAGACCGCCTCGAACGGTCGTTCAAAATCCTGAAAGGACAAGGTCGCATCACCGAGATTAATGTTGCCGAATCGCTCAAAGAGATTCGCCGTGCGCTGATTGATGCCGATGTAAACTACAAGGTTGCAAAGCAGTTCACTGACGAGGTTAAGCAGAAGGCTCTCGGTCAGAATGTCCTCACAGCGGTATCGCCGGGACAGATGATGACCAAGATTGTGCGCGACGAGTTGGCACAGTTGATGGGTGGCGAGGCTACCGATATCAAACTCGAAGGCACTCCTGCCGTAATCCTTATCGCAGGTTTGCAGGGTTCGGGTAAGACCACCTTTTCGGGAAAACTCGCATCGTTTATAAAGAGCAAGAAGGGTCGTCAGGTGTTGCTCGTTGCAGGCGATGTATACCGCCCTGCCGCTATCGACCAGTTGAAGATTTTGGGCGAGCAGATTGGCGTACCTGTATATACCGAGGAGGGCAACCAAAATCCTGTCGAGATTGCTGAGAATGCTATCAAGCACGCTCGCCAACACAACTACAATGTTGTTATTGTCGATACCGCAGGTCGTTTGGCTGTCGATGAGGCGATGATGCAGGAGATAACCAAAATCAAGGCTACGGTAAACCCTTGCGAAACGCTCTTTGTGGTCGATTCGATGACAGGTCAGGATGCTGTGAATACGGCTCGCGAATTTAATGAACGACTCGATTTTGACGGTGTTGTCTTGACAAAGCTCGATGGTGATACTCGTGGTGGTGCTGCGATTTCGATTCGTTCGGTGGTGAATAAGCCGTTGAAGTTTATTTCGAGTGGCGAGAAGATGGACACCTTGCAGGTCTTCCACCCTGAGCGTATGGCCGACCGTATCTTGGGTATGGGCGATGTTGTTTCGCTCGTGGAGCGTGCGCAGCAGCAGTATGACGAGGAGGCAGCGCGCCGTTTGACCAAGAAGGTGATGACAAACAAGTTCGACTTCAACGACTTCCTCTCTCAGATTGAGCAGGTCAAGAAACTCGGTAACCTCAAAGATGTTGCCTCGATGATTCCGGGTATGGGTAAGATGTTGCGCGATGTGGAGATTGGCGACGATATCTTCAAGCACACCGAGGCGATTATCGGCTCGATGACTCCATTAGAGCGCGAGAAGCCTGAGATTATAAACGCTCGCCGTCGTGAGCGTATAGCAAAGGGCTCTGGAACTACGATGGCAGAGGTAAATCGCTTGATGAAGCAGTTCGAGGATATGCGCAAGATGATGAAGATGGTATCGGGCGGCAAGATAAAGATGCCTCGCAATATGGCGGGTATGATGAGAAGATAGGAAGAGATGTAGCCTATCTAACGATAAACTTGTAAAACACAAAAAATAAATATATACGATTATGGCAATTGCAGACAAGTATTTACCACAAGAGATTGAACAAAAGTGGTACGACTACTGGATTGAGAAGAGTCTTTTCCACTCGGAGCCTGATGCTCGCGAGCCTTATACCATCGTTATTCCACCACCAAATGTTACGGGTATGTTGCATATGGGACATATGCTCAACAACACCTTGCAGGATGTTTTGGTGCGTCGTGCGCGTATGCTCGGCAAGAACGCCTGCTGGGTACCCGGCACCGACCACGCTTCGATTGCTACTGAGGCAAAGGTTGTAGCGAAGTTGAAGGCTGAGGGTATCGACAAATCGACCTTGACACGCGAGGAGTTCCTTGCTCACGCTTGGGAGTGGAAGGAGAAGCATGGTGGCATTATCTTGAAGCAGTTGCGCAAGCTCGGTGCTTCGTGCGATTGGGATAGAACTTGTTTTACTATGGACCCTGAGCGTACCGAGAGTGTTATTTCGGTCTTCTGCGACCTCTACCGCAAGGGCAAAATCTATCGTGGTGTGCGAATGGTAAACTGGGACCCATCAGCAAAAACGGCTCTCTCTGACGAGGAGGTAATCTACAAGGAGTCGCAGGGTAAGCTCTACTACTTGCGCTACAAGTTGGAGGGTACCGACCGCAATATCATCGTTGCTACAACCCGCCCTGAAACCATTTTGGGCGATACGGCTGTCTGCCTCAACCCTAACGACCCTCGCTATGCCGATGTTCCGGAGGGTGCGCGTGTCATCGTACCTCTCGTAGGTCGCTCGATTCCGATTATTCGCGATGAGTATGTCGATATCGAGTTCGGAACGGGTGCTTTGAAGGTTACCCCTGCACACGATGTAAACGACTATATGCTCGGCGAGAAGTACTCGCTCGAAACCATCGATATCTTCAACGACGATGGCACTATCAACGACAAGGTTGGTATGTATGTCGGTATGGACCGTTTCGACTGTCGCAAGCAGATTGAGAAGGATTTGGAGGCCGCAAACCTTATGGAGAAGGTCGAAGCCTACACCAATAATGTGGGCTACTCGGAGCGTACGGGCGTAGCCATTGAGCCGAAGTTGTCTATGCAGTGGTTTATGGCGATGAAGGAGATTTCGGAGCCTGCAACAAAGGCTGTTTTGGAGGATATTATCCGCTTTGTACCTGAGAAGTACAAGAACACCTATCGTCACTGGATGGAGAATATCAAGGATTGGTGTATCTCGCGTCAGTTGTGGTGGGGACAGCGTATTCCTGCCTACTACCTTCCAAAGGGAGGCTATGTTGTTGCCGAGACCGCTGAGAAGGCGTTGGCGTTGGCACACGAAAAGATGGGCGACACATCACTCACTTTGGCAGACTTGCGCCAAGACGAAGATGTGCTCGACACTTGGTTCTCGTCGTGGTTGTGGCCTATCTCGGTATTCGACGGTATCCGCAACCCTGACAACGAGCAGATTAAGTACTACTACCCTACCAACGACCTCGTAACAGGTCCGGATATTATCTTCTTCTGGGTTGCCCGAATGATTATGGCTGGCTATGAGTATCGTGGCGAGAAGCCATTTGGAAATGTATATTTTACAGGTATCGTGCGCGATAAGATTGGTCGTAAGATGTCGAAGCAGTTGGGCAACTCACCTGACCCACTCGACTTGATTGCCGAGTATGGTGCCGATGGTGTGCGTGTAGCGATGATGCTCTGCTCCTCGGCAGGAAACGACCTTATGTTCGACAATGCTCTCTGCGAGCAAGGTCGTAACTTCGGAAATAAGATTTGGAACGCCTACCGCCTTATCAACGGCTGGCAGGTGGATGCCTCGTTGGCACAGAGCGACTGCTCGAAGCAGGCTGTGGCGTGGTTTACCAACCGCTTCAATGCGGCATTGGCAGAAATAGAGGAGAATTTCAAAAATTACCGTATTTCGGAGGCGTTGATGGTGGCATACAAGTTGTTTTGGGACGATTTCAGTGGCTGGTACTTGGAGATGATTAAGCCTGCGTACGGCTCGCCTTGCGATGCTGCGACAATGGAGGCTACGAAGAAGATGTTTGAGCAGTTGATGTTGCTCTTGCACCCATTTATGCCATTCGTAACCGAAGAGATTTGGCAGGACTTGGCAGAGCGCAAAGATGGAGAGTCTATCTGCGTAGCTCAGATGCCAAAGGCAGAGAAGGCAGACGAGGTGGCTTTGGCTCGCTTTGCTCTCGTACAGGAGGTTGTTTCGGCTGTGCGTAATATCCGCAAGCAGAAGAACTTGCCACAGAAGGAGGCTTTGGAGTTGAAGGTTGTTCGTGACGAGAACTATCCTGCCGAATATGAGGCTGTTATCGCGAAGATGGCAAACCTCTCGGCGGTAACCTTTGTAACCGAGAAAAACCCTATGGATGCAGCGTTTATCGTTAAGACTACGCAGTATTTCGTACCTATGGGCGACAATATCGACAAGGAGGCGGAGATTGCAAAGTTGGAGAAAGATTTAGCTTACCAACAGGGCTTCCTCGCAACCGTAATGAAGAAGCTCTCTAATGAGCGTTTCGTATCGTCAGCACCTGTACAGGTTGTAGAAAACGAGCAAAACAAAAAGCGTGATGCAGAGGCTAAGATTGCAGCTATTGAGGCGCAACTTGCTGCATTGAAATAGAGTAATACAATCACAAAAAGAATGGCTGCAAGGTAAGTTGCAGCCATTCTTTTTGTGGAAGTATAATAACAGATTTACAATCCAAGCTTCTTGCGAATAGCCTTTGGGATGGCATTCTTGTTTACCATAATCTCCATAGTCTTGTACTCCACGAATGGGCGCGAGAAGTACCAATATCCGCCGTATGGTGGTTTGTTATCCCACGAGTTCTTAACCTTGAAGAATGGGTTGCCTGCCTGGTCGGTCGCTGTACCGATAATAACCATACCGTGGTCATCGGTATTCTCGTAGTTATCGAATGCCAACTGACGCATCTCCTGAGTAATCTTCTTCTCCTTAACAGGCTTCTCGAAAGAGTACAACTCCTTAGCGCGCTCCTGTGGAGTGAGCTGTCCCCAACGCGATGCCTCGGTGCCACTCATCGACTCGATATTATCCTCTGGTACGATAGCAATAGCCTTTGTGCGGCTGAAACCTCTCTCCGATATATCGGCTGCCCAACCAATAGAATAGTCGTTTGCAAGGGCATTGTCCACAATCTCCATCAACTCATTAAGAGGTACATTGTAGGCCTTCTCCCACATCCAGTTATCTGGCACCTCCACGATATACTGCTCGTAGAATGGGTGGTGGGTATACGAAGTTACGAAGGTGAAATCCGACATCTTCACCGGCAACGACTCTGCAAACGAGTGCGGAGTATACTCCTTGCCCTTGTAGGTGAACTTCTCAGGCATCTTGCCAAAGTAGGTATCGAGGATTGCATTCAAACCATCCTTCCAAGCGGTAGTGAGCTTGCGGTTCTTGTTCTTCACCACAGCATCAACATAAGCCTTCAAGACAGCATCAATCTCGCCAAATACATTCTTCTCAGTGCCATAGTTCAAGCCCTGATACACCTCCTGCGGAACGATACCATACTTCTCGATACCCTTAGTTACATCGTGGAATGCACCACCAACGGCCATTTTGAGGTTTCCGTGCATACGCACATACTTCACCGCCTTCTCGAAGTAGATGTTGCGGACAATCCACATCTCCGACAAATCCATCTCCTCGCCACCAGCACGCAAAATCTCGTTCTCGATAAACGACAAACCCGAATAGCACCAGCAAGTACCACTGCGGAACTGGTCTTTCACAGGTGTTGTCTTAACTAATTTGCCATCAGTAAACTGATAGCCACTCTTTGTCTGTGCCGATGCCGACACTACCAACGAAAGAGCCAATGCTACTAAGATAACTGTTCTCTTCATAATTTACTATTTTTTGGTTGTATTAATAATTTTCAGGCACTCCTCGTAGGTGAGCAACTCGGCCTTCTTGCCACGAGGTATACGGTAGTTCTTCTCCTTATATGCGATGTAGGCACCATAGCGACCATTCTTGATGAGCATATCGGCATCGTTATCGAAGGTCTTGATAGGCATTGCTGTCGCCATCTTCTTCTGCGACTCGATAAGTTCTACGGCACGCTCGTAAGTAATGGTATACGGGTCGTCAGACTTAGCCAACGAGACAAAGTTCTTACCATAGCGAGCGTATGCGCCGAACTTGCCAATGCCAATCACTATATCCTCATCGCCATACTTACCCACCGTGCGTGGCAGATCAAAGAGCGACAACGCCTCTTCGAGGGTTATAGCCTCGATAAGTTGTCCCTTTTTGAGCGATGCGAAGCGAGACTTCTCCCCCTCGGTACCCTCAATCTCTACCATAGGACCAAAGCGACCTATTCGAGCCTTGACTGCGTGCCCACTCTGAGGGTCTACACCCAACACTCGCACCTGCGAATTCTTCTCCACCTGAGTGGATACGGCCTTATTCACAAGATTGTGGAACGAGCCATAAAACTCGCCAATCATCGTATTCCAACCCTGCTCGCCATCGGCAATGCGGTCAAACTCCTTCTCCACCTTGGCGGTGAAGTTATAGTCCATCACAATACCGAAGTTCTGCTCCAAATAGTCGTTTACGACCATACCAATATCGGTAGGAGCAAGGCGATTTTTCTCTGCACCAAAGTTCTCGCTTGCCAACTTCTCGGTAATATTCGAGCCTTTGAGCGTGAGCTGTGTATATTGACGCTTCTCGGCCGCCTTGTTGCTCTTCTCGACATATCCACGAGTGATGATTGTCGAGATGGTAGGTGCGTAGGTCGAAGGACGACCAATACCCAACTCCTCCAATCGCTTGACAAGCAACGGCTCACTAAATCGCATCGGCGGCACAGCGTGACGCTCGGTAGCTGTTATGGTGTGCGCCAACAGCGGTGTTCCATCTGCCAAAGCAGGTAGAATTGCCGTCTCGTTCTGCTCGGCAGGCTCCTCGTCGTGCGACTCGGAGTAGAGATGCAAGAAGCCATCGAAGGTTACAACCTCGCCCGTAGCGACAAATCGCTCGCTACTACCCGACATATTTATTGTAATGGTTGTACGGCTAACATCGGCAGGTACCATCTGCGACGCTACCGTACGCTTCCAAATCAGCTCGTAGAGCCGTTTCTCGGCTGCTGTACCCTCGATTGTATGGTTATTAATATAGGTAGGGCGAATAGCCTCGTGGGCCTCTTGTGCACCCTTGCTATTTGTCGTATAGTTGCGACGCGACGAGTACTTCTCGCCAAACATATCGCAAATCTCCTTCTTGCAAGCGTTTAATGCCAAATCCGAGAGATTTACCGAATCGGTACGCATATAGGTAATCAAACCTCGCTCGTAAAGCTTCTGCGCTATGGACATAGTCTGCGACACCGACATCGAGAATTTGCGACCAGCCTCCTGCTGCAAAGTCGAAGTGGTAAATGGAGGTGCAGGATAACGCTTCGAAGGTTTATTCTCGCTACCCTCAACTGTAAATGTTGCGTTCTTGCAACGCTCCAACATCGCCAGCGCCTCCTCCTTCGTAGCAAAACGCTGCGAATACTCGGCCTTGAAGAGCATCTTTGTTGCATCGGCAGCAGGATAGAACTGCGCCACAACACGATATGACGATGTATCCTTGAAGTTGATAATCTCGCGCTCGCGCTCCACAATAAGGCGTACTGCCACACTCTGCACACGGCCTGCCGAGAGTGCGGGGCGCACCTTCTTCCACAATATTGGCGAGAGCTCAAAGCCCACAATTCTATCCAACACTCGACGAGCCTGCTGTGCATTTACAAGGTTGATATCGACCGTACGAGGCGACTCTATGGCCTTCAAAATAGCACTCTTTGTAATCTCGTGGAACACTATTCGCTTAGTATTCTCCACCGACAGACCGAGCACCTCTGTTAAATGCCATGCAATAGCCTCTCCCTCGCGGTCCTCATCACTCGCCAACCAAACGGTCTTGGCTGCCGCTGCCGCCTTGGAGAGTTCCGACACGAGTTTTCGCTTCTCGTCGGGTATCTCGTATGTTGGAGTAAAACCATTAGCTATATCAATGCTGAGTTCCTTCTTCGGAAGGTCACGAATATGGCCAAAACTCGACTTTACGACAAACTCCTTGCCTAAAAATTTCTCGATGGTCTTCGCCTTCGCAGGGGACTCAACAATTACTAAATTCTCTTGCATCACTAAATATTCTTTGTATATATACTTCGCCATAACACTGCATCGCCTCCGTAGGCGCCCTCGTGTATGCGAAACTACTTAATCAATGTATAGGTCAAATCAATCTGTATCGGAGCCTCGTTATTGCTATGTTTATCCTCCATTCCCTGCAATACACTCTCCGACAGATTGTACGGATTTACAGCCTCGGCTCCTATATATATCGTACGCGAAACATAGTTGCTATCATCCTTATTGAAGGCGAAAGTACCATCCTCCTGACGCACACTCTTTGCATAGTTGAATAGTTGTTGGATATGGGCTGTCATATTCATCACATAGCAACCACGGCTACGGTCGAGATAGCCACCATAGAGCGACTCCATATCGTAGGTCTTCTCGTATACATAGTCGTAATCGAGGATTGGTGAGAGTGTCGAGTAGTTCATATATGCACCCACACGCGAGAATGACTTGTTGAGCTGCTCCGTAAATTTTGAACTATTGCTCTGTGTAAGTTCCCAATCGTAGAACGCCCCCTCGATATATATCGTAAAGAGGCACTGATTAATACCCATCTTCGAGTAGTTTTGACCCTCCGAGCTTTCGAGTGCAAGCATCTCATTCAGCCAATCATCCGTCAGATATATCTCGGTAGCAGGACCACCTAAGCCCTCAACATAGCAGGTAGAGACCATCGTACGCTCCTCGCGCGGCTTCGACTGCTCCATCACCACTCTGTTAAGCTCTGCGGCTCCACCCGAAAGGCTCTGCGTATAGTCGTGCTCGACCTTATTGACCGAGGCGTTGAGTGTCGAGCTCTCATCCTTGAAGTAGTAGTACATACCCACCGTATCCTGAATCATCGTTGGGTCTTGTGGATTGCGACATCTGCCCTGCAACATCAATCCCGACTCCGAGAGGTCGAGAGCATATATTGCACCCTCCTTTCTGTTTGGTGTATTGACCACATCAGGCTTTATATAGACTCCATAGAATTTATTAACCCACTTCTCATCATCAGAATAGCACTCTATACCGCTATTGCCCCATCCATCCCAATCGGAGCCTGCATCGGCATAGTTGTCGGGGATAAGCATCAAGCGACGCACGAAGTCCCACGAGTATTCGGTATTCTCCATCGGAATAATCATAGTCGAAGGTCCCTCGTTGAGTTCGCTATTTGGGAATGTAAACTCGAAAATAGGGCGACTCTCGTCATATACGCCACTCAAATCGCAATTGATATATGCCACCGAGTCCTCATTTCGCTTCTCGTCATACTTCAAAACATTCTCAGCCAAAGAGCGCTGCAACTCGTAGACCTTGTAACGAACAGGGACAAGTGTATCGCCTCCATAATCTTTTATGGTGAGAATAAGCTTCATCGTATCAAATATAGGCATATAGCCAAAGCCCTTCTCTTGGTCGAGGGCATTCATATAGAGCATAGTCGAGGCAAAACCCGCAGTACGCAGACCGAAGATATCGCTACGGCGAACACCCATATAGCCCTTACCCGTATTCGATGCAAGCACCGAATCGGTACGATAGAGGCGAGTCTCGATAAAGTTGCGACCATCGAGCGAGGCATCTACAACCTCATTCTTGCCCGTTTCGCTATTGAGACGAATGATGCTATTACCTCTAAATTTCAGATGACGCATAACCATAACCTCTCCCTCTGGCGTAATATTCGAGCCGAGCGTATTATCCGCAGTCATCGTACATCCCACTGCAAGGAGAGATGTTGCAACAACGAGCAGTATTGTTATGTAATGGTTCAATCTGTTAAACAAGTTCCTCATAGAAACGGTCGTAGTTATCGTAAAAATTCTCCTCCTCAGGCGACTGGTAGTCGAGGATTGCCTTACCCTGCTTGCGAGCATAGTCGAGCAACTCACTGTCGGCCTTTGCCGAGCCTGCTACCACACCATCGACATTATCTATAACGAAACGCATCAAATTATCGTATGAAGGAGTCGCCAAACTTGCAAGATTTTTCTTCGGCACACCCTCATTCCTCAACTTGTTGGCAAGCTCAGCGTTGAGAGGTGTAGAGAATTTATCCTCGTAGAGCGACACCACAATCTTCGCATCACAAAGCATTGGGTCGTCTTTGTACATATTGCGCAAATAGAGTGGAGCGATAGCCGAGAACCAGCCGTGACAATGCACTACGGTTGGCTTCCACTGCAACTTCTTCACCGTTTCGAGCACACCGCGTGCATAGAACAACATTCGAGCATCGTTATCCTCGAACTCCTTGCCCTCCTCATTCGCAACAAGAGCCTTGCGCGAGAAGAAGTCATCGTTGTCTATGAAGTATATCTGTATGCGTGCCGAAGGTATAGAGGCAACCTTAATAATCAACTGATGGTCATCATCGTTAATTATCAAGTTCATACCCGAAAGTCGTATAACTTCGTGCAACTGATTGCGACGCTCATTTACACAGCCATAGCGCGGCATAAATGTACGAATTTCGTTTCCGTGCTCCTGCATAGCCTGCGAGAGCTGTCGGCAGAGGTAAGACTCTTCATTCTCAGCGATATACGGTGTTATCTGCTGGCAGATATGTAATATTTTGTTATTCGCCATAATTTTTCTCCTTTCTATTGTGTAAAGGTGCTAATTATTATAGTATCAACATCGCATCGCCGTATGTACCAAAGCGATAGCCCTCATCAACCGCTACTTTGTAGGCATCCATAATTGTATTGTAACCTCCAAATGCGGCTACCATCATCAGCTGTGTAGAGCCCGGCATATGGAGATTCGACACCATTGCATCAGCCACCGTAAAGTCGTATGGTGCAAAGATAAACTTGTTGGTCCAACCCTCCTGTGCTGTTACCATTCCGTGAGTCGAGACAACGGTTTCGAGCGTACGCATTACGGTAGTGCCGATAGCTACAACTTTGTGTTCGCTCCTCTTTGCATTGTTGATTACGGCAGCACTCTCAGGTGTTACGAAGAACTGCTCCGAATCGACCTTGTGTTTCGACAAATCCTCAACATCCACCGTACGGAAGTTGCCCAATCCAGCGTGGAGCGTCACAAAGGTCTTTTCGATGCCGAAAATCTCCATTCGCTTCAAGAGGTGCTTCGAGAAGTGCATACCTGCCGTAGGAGCTACCACCGCGCCCTCCTTTGCCGCAAAGATAGTCTGATAATTCTCAGCATCCTCAGGCTCTACCTTCTCACGCACCCACGATGGGAGAGGTGTCTCGCCCAAGCGATAGAGCAACTCCTTGAACTCCTCATACGGACCATCGTAGAGAAAACGCAATGTACGACCTCGCGAGGTGGTGTTATCGATAACCTCAGCTCCGAGAATATCATCCTCTCCAAAGTAGAGTTTATTGCCGATACGAATCTTGCGCGCAGGGTCTACCAACACATCCCACAGCTTCAACTCGCGGTTCAACTCACGCAATAAAAAAACTTCGATTTCTGCGCCAGTCTTCTCCTTGTTGCCGTAGAGTCGAGCCGGAAATACCTTCGTATCATTCATTACGAAGACATCGCCCTCATCGAAGTAGTCAATAATATCCTTGAAAAGTTTATGCTCAATCTCGCCTGTGTCGCGGTGTACAACCATCAATCGAGCCTCATCACGATTTATCTCCGGATATTTGGCTATCAAATCCGGATTAAAATCGAAACCATAGTTTGAAAGTTTCATATAATAAATATAGTATTATTGTCCTCTATTGTTAAATTACTGCGCAAAAAACAACACAATAATCATAAATACTACGAAAAATTTACTCTTTTGTTTCGTCAAAAGGTAACTTTTTCAAGAAGTCTTCCAGTGATTCAGCATTTTGCTCAGTGAATGCGCCATTTTTGGTACGACGCAACGAGGTTAGGTAGGCGCCACTCTCCAACGCCTCACCAATCTCTTGTGCCAACGAACGAATATATGTACCCTTGCTGCACTCAACACGAATACGCATCTTCGGGAGGTCATACTCTTCGAGGGTAATCGAATAGATATTTATCAACGCCTTGCGCAACTCCACCTGCTCGCCTGCTCGCGCCAACTCGTAGGCACGCAAACCCTCAACCTTCTTTGCCGAGAAGATTGGCGGGGCTTGCAAGCGTTCGCCCGTAAGTGAGAGGAGTGCCGCCTCGACCTTCTCGCGCGTGATATGGTCTGTCGGATAGGTCTTATCCACAGGGTGTTCCATATCGTAGCTCGGTGTTGTAGCTCCGAGCATCAACTCCGCCACATACTCCTTGCGCTCAGCCTGCAAGGCATCCACCTGCTTGGTGGCTTTTCCTATACACACGAGCAGAATTCCCGTAGCTAAGGGGTCGAGCGTACCTGCGTGTCCAACCTTGATTTTGCGATAGCCCATCTTGTTCAGGCGGAACTTGATTTTGCGAACAACATCCGACGATGTCCATTCAAGCGGCTTGTCAATGACCGCAATGTATCCCTCCTCTTTGAGGTCTATATCGTTAAAATTTACCATACAAATCTGTTAGATGAAGTAGGTAGCTATCGCCACCACACCTACGATAGCGCAATATACGGCAAACCATATAAGTTTACCGCGTTTCACTATTTCGAGCATAAACTTACAAGCCAAGCAACCCGTTACAAATGCAGCTACGAAGCCTGCTATGAGAGGTATAATATCAACGCCACCGCCAAAATCGCCCTTCAAGATATCGAGCAGGGCATTTCCGAGAATAGGAGGCAAGACCATCAAAAACGAGAACTGAGCCACCGTCTCCTTCTTATTGCCGAGCAACAATCCCGTAGCGATGGTTGTGCCCGAGCGCGATAGTCCGGGGAGCGTTGCGCACGCCTGCGCCAAACCTATAATAAAGGCATCACGATAGGAGATATTCTCCTTCTGACGAGGCTTAGCCTTATAAGCGAATGAGAGCAATGCCGCCGTACAAAGCAACATAATACCCACTACCAGCACCGAAGAGAATGCCGCCTCGATATAGTCCATCAAACAAAATCCTACAACACCCACAGGTATCATCGAGATAACGATTTTCAAGATATAGGCTTGCTCTTCGTTGAAGTGTCGAGAGAATACTCCTTTGAGGAGTCGCCACACCTCGTGCCACAATACCACAATTGTACTCAGCACTGTTGCTGCGTGAAGCGTCAAACTAAATGTTAAATCGTCGGCTGAGGAGAGGTCTGTACCGAGAATTTCAGACGCGAGCATCAAGTGCCCACTGCTCGACACCGGCAGAAACTCTGTCAAACCTTGTACTATTCCGAGAATAATCGCTTGTATTGTATCCATATCTATAATGAAACAAATCTTAAACAGCTCCTTAATGCTCCTTAGGGGTAAAGCCCTGCGCCTGCAAAGCTATATCATTGCCATCAGGTGTTACGAGATACGCACCCGTACTCTCGGCAGTAATATGACCGATAATATCGATACAGCCAAGTGCCATTATCTGCTCGCGCTTATCGAGTGGCACGGTAAAGAGTAATTCGTAATCCTCGCCACCATTCAACGCTGCAACCACAGGGTCCATATTCATCTCCTCCGCCAAGGCTGTTGTCTGCTTCGCGAGTGGCATACGCTCCAAGTAGATTCGCGCGCCACACTTCGAGGCTTTACAAATCTGCAACACCTCCGAGGCCAAGCCATCCGTAATATCAATCATAGAGGTTGGCACAATACCCTCCTTGCGCAACGACTCGACCATATCGTAGCGTGCGCGAGGTTTTAGATAGCGTTGCAACAGATACTCATACCCATCGAACTTTGGCTGCGGCTTCTCCACACCCTGCAACACCCTACGCTCACGCTCCAACAATCGTAAGCCCATATACGAGGCTCCGAGATTGCCCGTAAGGCAGATTAAATCGTGCTCCTTGGCACCACTGCGATAGGTTATCTCACTCTTCTTGGCGCGGCCTACGGCTGTAATATTGATTACAAACCCCGTCATCGATGCCGAGGTATCGCCACCCACCAAATCGACTCCTGCCTCCTTGCACGCGAACTCTACGCCCTCGTAGAAGTCGTCAAGAAATTCGACCGATATTTTTGACGATATACCAAGCGCAAGTGTTATCTGCTCTGGCACGGCGTTCATTGCCACGACATCGCTGATGCCCTTCGTAACAACCTTATAACCGAGGTGCTTCGGAGGAAAATAGGTCAAGTCGAAATCTATACCCTCCAACATTGAGTCGGTAGAGACTACAACCGCCTTGTCCTTCGACGCCTCAATCACAGCGGCATCATCGCCAACGCCACAAATGGTCGATTTGTTATTTTTTGAAAATTTTGATGTTAGGCGGTCTATCAGACCAAACTCACCCAACGATGCAATCTCTGTTCTACCCTTCGCCATACTTTAAGACGAGAGACGAAAGACAAGAGACGAGAGAAATGCAGAATGCAAAATTACTTTATCGCACATCTCTAATGCCTCTAATGCCCCTAACGCCTCTAATTTAATTACAAATACTTTTCAACTACCTTTGCGATGCGCTCGGCAACCTCCTCGATAGTACCCAACGAAGGCACGCTCTCGTACTTGCCTTGTGCGCTATAATAGTCTGCAACGACAGCCGTCTGTGCATTATAGACATCTATACGATTGCGGATAATCTCCTCAGACTGGTCGTCAGCACGCCCCGAATCCTTGCCTCGCAGCAAGATGCGCTTCACGAGCTCCTCCTCCGGCACCTCCATATTAATCATCACAGCAACCTTCTCACCATGCTGTGCGAGAATCTTGTCGAATGCCTCGGCCTGTGCCGTAGTGCGAGGGAAGCCATCGTAGATTACGCCCACGCCCTCTTTGTGCTTTGCCACATAGTCGGCAACCATATCGATAACCAACTGGTCGGGAGCCAACTCTCCACGCTCGATGTAGGCCTTCATCTGCAAGCCAAGCTCTGTTTGCGCTGCAATCTGCTCGCGAATAATGTTTCCTGTTGAGATATGGCAAAGCGAAAAACGCCTCTCTAAAAGTTCCGACTGCGTACCCTTGCCGCAACCCGGTGCCCCAAATAGTACGATGTTTAACATTTCAATTGTATGTGTTAGGTTTAATTTCGGCAAAGATATAAAAAATAATTGACAATTTTCGAATTGAGAGCCAAAAGAATTTAAAAGAATTTAAAAACTATTTTTGTTTTTAGGCGAACTTTTCTGACAAAATATTATTTTGATGGAGATTTTTTTTGTACTTTTGCGGCCAAAATTAACTCAATACTTTTTTATGGGATTAGCTATTAACAAAACAAGCCTACTTACAAGTTTGAAGGAGTATCTACTTATGACCGTAGGTATGACCTTGTATTCGTTCGGCTGGATTTGCTGCATTCTACCAGCAAATGCCGCAGGTGGAGGTGCAACAGGATTGTCGCTCCTCATCTATCACGCTATTGGCGGAGCAGTATCTATCGGTACATTGGTATTAATCGTCAATGCCATACTCCTGATTATAGGTGGATTTATCGTGGGATGGCGATTTGGCATCAAGACCATATATTGTATATTCGTTATGTCGGTGGCGATGCACTTCCTGCAAATTTGGTTCACCACCCCCGACGGTTGGGTGGCTCAGATGGTCGTGCAGATGCAGGATATCACACTTCCCGATGGCTCATTAGTAGACCCCTTCGCACTTAACAACCAGCTTCTCTCGGTTATCCTCGGAGGTATATGTCTCGGTATCGGTATTGCTATGTGCTTTCAGCAGGGCGGCTCAACAGGCGGCTCAGATATTGTTGCGATGATTGTAAACAAGTTCTACACAATATCCTACGGCAAGTTTATCCGCTACACCGACAGCTTCATAATCTTGGCCGCAATATTTCTACCGGGTGTCGGTATCGATGGCGTAATCTACGGTTTCGTTATGACCACCGTATTCAGCTATACGGTCGATATGATTCTCTCAGGAAATAAACAGTCGCAACAGATATTCATTATCTGCAAAGACTACAAGGCTATGGCCGAGGCTATCTGCCAAGAGATGCACAGAGGTGTTACCCTTGTGGATTCGATGGGTTGGTACTCGAAAGAGAGCTCCAAGATGGTTATGTGCGTATGCCGCAAGCGCGACTTGACAATGATGTTGAAGACCATTCGCACAGTAGACCCCGATGCTTTCATCACCATCGGCTCAGTTATGGGAGTCTATGGTAAAGGATTTGATGCGCTGAGCAAAGTATAACAACGCACCCATCTTAACGCATATCACAAGAAGTCTCAATTTAGACACAAAATATTCAATAAGGCGCCTTCCCGAACTATCGAGAAGGCGTTTTGTTGAATATTTACCAAGTTTCGTTGAAATTCGTTAAATTTATTTTTTATTTTTCGTTTTTCGATATATCTTTGCAGTGTTTAAAGAAAAAAGTGTGTGTTCTTAAAACAAGCAGAGACGAATTTAACCGGTTCCTAACGCAATTTCTTCTATTATTTAAACCTGCCGGCATCAAGTCTAATTCTCTCTGGAAATCAAGAGGGGTTGTCCAACGCAAAGTTGAGCAACCCCATTTTCATAAAAGATGTAGGCAACCTCAAAACCTAAACGCAAAGGTCAAGGCGATATTGTGTTTCAGCATATCCAAGCCATAGAGAGGACTCTTATTTGGCGCACCACTCAAATTGGTATAGAATGAGTAGTAGTCCGAATATTGGCTCTTTCGATATTGATAGGCTACATCTATTGATGTAACATCACTCAGACGAAATCCAACGCCCGCCGAGGCGTACCACGAGGTGTTAGCCATAGGCTCCGAGAAGGAGATAAAGTCGTAGTTGTTGTTCAACACCTTGCTGCTATATCCACCTCCTACGCGCAACGAGAGCCAAGGTGTAGGCTTTGCCTCAACACCAGCACGGATGGTGTGTACGCTCTTCAAATTATTGCGGAAATAGTCGTTCGTATATCCAGTATTAGTAGGTGTATAGTTCAATTTTAGGGCACGATAGGCATCATACTGATAATCCACCGATACTACGGCATACGGCCCTATGGTATACGAAGCTCCGACCAACAGTCGCGTAGGTGTAGTGAAGGTCCAACGATGCTCACCACCATCCTGCAATATCGGAGTGGACTCATTCGCATAGACATATCCACTCTCCACCTCCCAATTATTTGGATTGGAGCCTGCGCTAAGTGCTGCCGACGAGAGTGCTGCCGAGTAGCGATATGCCACCGAGTAGTAAGTAGGTGTATGCACCGCAAAGCCTATACGCAAGGCCTCTATTGGGCGTACGACGATACCAAACTTAGCACCCACGCCCGAGCCATTTATCTGCATCGACTGACCGAACTCAAACTGTTGAAGTTGATATGGATAGGTCGCCGCATCGGGCTGTTG
The DNA here is from genome assembly GCA_015059865.1 of Rikenellaceae bacterium. GTDB lineage: Bacteria > Bacteroidota > Bacteroidia > Bacteroidales > Rikenellaceae > Alistipes. Next base: position 19,532 of record SUZP01000020.1, read on the forward strand.
TCCCTCAGGATAGCCAATATACTCATCGTAGTATATGGTCTGCTTGCGCGAAATACTCTGAATATCGAGCGACGCACCGAGGTAGACTATGTTATTGATATTGAAGCCAAATGCAAACGAGAACTCGCCTGCCGAGCCTCGACTTGAAAGGTTTGTATATTGCGACATCTCGGCATTGCCACCAATCTCGTCGGGATACCACCCATTTGCTCCGAGATTTATCAAGCCACCCTTATAGCCCATCACCGCACCCCAATAGTATGGGTTCATATCGTAGTCGTAGTACCCATTTGTGTCCGTGATTTTATTCTCTGCATTTATGCCCAATCGCCCACCATTGGCAATATCGGCAAAGGCATCTGCTAACGAAGATATGGTCGCAGGCCCCTGATACGAGATATCGTAGTTGTAGTCCGCCATCTTGTTGTAGCCAAACGCAAAGTTTATAGCAACCAACTTTCCAGTACCTTCGTAGACCTTGAACGATGCACCAACATTGTTTATCGCCACACGCACAGCGTTGTTATTGGTTGTGCTGTACGCGTTGTAATTCTTGGCGTGAGCAATACCCAAGCCCAACGACACCGAAATCTCGTTGCGCTGATACATTCCAAAACCAGCAGGGTTATAACCCAACGAGGCCATATCTGCTCCCAACGAGGTAAAAGCGCCTCCCATAGCCATCGAACGCGCCGTACCTGCCACCTCACGCTGCGACAGCGACAAGATGGTTGATGCAGGAAGTATATCTCTATTGAGGAGTATTCCCGATGTGTTTTGCGCCTGCACCATAGTTATCGATGCAAGGAGTAGAGTAAAGATTAAAACAACTCTCTTCATAGTTGCAAAATTTAGTATTAACAAATCAATCTATCGACCACGCGAGTTACCGCCACCACCGCCACCACTTGGGGCTGATGGTCTGTAACCTCCTCCACCCGAACTCGACGCAGGAGAGCGATAGGTCGAGGAGTTGTTCGACGAGTTATTGCGATAAGAGGAGCTGCCGCTATTGTCACGATAGGTTGAGCTGCCACGATTGTATCTCTCCGACGAGGAGCCACCTCCACGATATGCAGGTTGGCTACCGCGACCACTCGATGGTTGCGCAGGGCGCACATTTCCACCTCTATCCGCAGGCTTCGCCGCACCCGGATTACGACCAACAACCATACCAGGGCGATTGTGATGGTGTCCCGTATTGCCTACTCCACCGTGGAACGGAGGATGGTGATGTGGTGGTCGATGTGGTCGATGCGGATAGTGCGGATACGGATAGCCCCAATAGAAGGAGAAGTTCCAATCCCAATATCTATTCCAACCCCAGCCGTAACGATACGGAGTATTCCAATAGTAGAAAGGAGTGTTCCAGCCATAGTACCAAGCGTACGCAGGCACCACCGTAGCACCCCATGAGCCAAACATCGAAGTTATATATTTAGGCTCTACCCAAACCATATCGCCCGACACCACAACATTATAGAATGCAGGGTCGTAGGCCGATGCGTAGTGAAAGGCGTCGGAAAATCGCCAATCGTAGTAGGATGAAGGCATACGGTATGTTGGCGAGGAGAATCCATACAAACGACGAGCATACGCGCTCTCGTACGAGTCTGCCAACACCGCATCGTAGCCATTGAACGAGCTATCATCCGTAACCGTAATACCCTGCTTCGCCGCCTCGGCTTTAATCTTTGCCAAGGTCGCCTCATACTGAGCCTGCTCCGCTTCGTATTGCGCCTTCGCAAGTTCCGCCTCAGCCTTTTGGCGATTGGCTATCGCGGTCTTATTATGGATAGCGTACAAATCGTCACTATATGCTACATTCTGCCACGCAGCACAGCCATACATAAATACGGACTGCGCCAAAATCGCAAATATCATCACAAATTTTCTCATAGCGATACACTTTTTTATATACTAAACGATAAAATCGAGCGTTTAGTACATACAAATATAGGGAATATATTTGTAAAAACATCCTCTATGGTTGAGGTTACACAAAAAAAGTGCAAAATATTATGCAAAATTGTTGGAATTAAAAAATAAATTCGTACATTTGCACCGCAAAACGCACAAGGAAAGGTGCCGGAGTGGTCGATCGGGCCGCACTCGAAATGCGGTGTACGGGTAACTGTACCGGGGGTTCGAATCCCTCCCTTTCCGCTTCAACAAACCAGCGATGAGTTTTTCATCGCTGGTTTTGTTTTCGCGGAAAGGGAGGGATTCGTCAGTCGGTGGCGCTTCGGGAGACTTATCTGCGCTCGCTTGTTGTCTGCTATGCAGATACTCGTGCTTGTGTTGCGATTGTGTCTGAAAATAAATTTTCACACATCACCTCACAACCACGACAATCTCCGATTGCAACAAACTCGCTACGGTCTCCTCTCAACTGCTGCGACCGTTCGAATCCTATTGGTCAAAATTTGCATTTTGAATTTTGAATTCTGCATTTTGAATTTTGAATTCTGCATTTTGCATTTTGCATTTTGCATTTTGAATTTTGAATTCTGCATTTTGAATTTTGAATTCTGCATTTTGCATTTTGCATTTTGAATTTTGAATTCTGCATTTTACCACCCACTACTCTCTTTAATTATCAATTGTCAATAAAAAACAGTTTTTTAGTCAAAATATGTAAATAAAATCAAGATTAAAGTTTGCTTTTCTTATACATTATATGTACCTTTGCACGCGAAAATATAAGTTTATTTTTTTAATTGTTATAATCATGAAGAAAATAGTTACAATACTGTTAGTGGCAGTAGCTTTTTCGGCTGTTGCTCAGCCAAAAATCGTAGCACATCGAGGCTTCTACAAGACAGCAGGGTCGTGCGAGAACACCATTTCGAGCCTTAAAAATGCTCAGAAGTTAGGTGTATATGGCGTAGAATTCGATGTCCACAAGACTGCCGACGGAGAGTTGGTTGTATTTCACGACAACCGATTACCAAATGGCAAATTCGTTCAGCGTAGTAACTACGAGGATGTTGCAGCGGTAACACTCGAAAACGGGCACAAAATCCCAACCTTGCGCGAGTGGCTCAAACAGGGCAAGAAGTCGCCTAAGACCAAGCTTATCCTCGAATTGAAGAAGCATCGCAACAAGCAGATTGAGACCGAAGTATGCGAAATGGTTGTGGATATGTGCCGCAAGATGGGCGTTATGGAGCAGATGGAGTTTATCTCCTTCTCGTACCACGCTTGCAAAGAGTTTGTGCGTCTTGCACCAAAGAACTGCGTGGTATTCGTATCGAGTAGCTTGTGGACCCCTTGCGATGCCGATGTAGCGAAGAGCGAGGGTTTTGGCGGTCTCTCCTACAACCTCAATGTATTTATGAATAGACCAGAGATTATCGACAACTGCAATAAGTATGGCATCGCCACTACCTTGTGGATGGTGGAGCATGAGGAGGTTGTGGATTGGGCTGCAAAGCACAATGTAACCTACATCTCAACCGATTTCCCTGACAAGATGAAGGCTTATATCGAGACTAAATGGTCTGCAAAAGATAACAATAAATCAAAGAAATAATAGATATACATTATGTTAGAAGCACTTAAAGCAGAGGTTTTGAAGGCTAACCTCGATTTGGTACACAACAAGTTGGTTATTTTGACTTGGGGTAATGTGTCAGCATTAGACCGCGAGACAGGTTTGGTTGTAATCAAGCCAAGCGGTGTTGGTTATGACGATATGAAGGCTGAGGATATGGTTGTTGTAGACTTGGATGGTAATATTGTTGAGGGCAACCTCCGACCATCATCGGACACCCCTACGCACCTCGCCATATATCGCCACTTCCCAGAGGTGGGAGGTGTGGTACATACCCACTCGACATACGCAACAGCGTGGGCTCAGGCTGGAATGTCTATACCTAACATCGGCACCACACACGCCGATACATTCTACTGCGACATCCCTTGCACCGACGAGATGAGCAAGGAGCAGATTACTGAGCGTTATGAGGCTGCTACGGGCGACATTATCGCTGAGACATTCAAGGATATGAACCCTATGCACACTCCTGCTGTATTGGTAAAGCACCACGGTCCATTCACTTGGGGTAAGAGTGCCGACAATGCGGTATACAATGCAGTAGTATTGGAGGAGGTTGCGCGTATGGCGTCAATCACTTTGGCTCTCAATCCTAAGGTTGAGATGAACCCCGACCTCGTAGAGAAGCACTACGAGCGCAAGCACGGTGCAAATGCTTATTACGGACAAGAGAAACATTAAAACAAAATAGTAATAGTTATGACAAAGGTAGAGAGTGCGCTCCAACGCACAACAGACACAAAGGATTTGATTATTGGCAATGGTGTAGTATCGCGTACTGCCGAGATGTTTGCAAAGTTGTTCCCACAGCAGAGTGCAATTATCGTTGCAGATAAGAACACTTGGGAGGTTGCAGGTAAGGCAGTATTCGCATCGCTCGAAGAGGCTGGCATCCCTCAGGAGAAGCCTTTTATCTTCACCGACGAGGAGTTGTATGCCGAGTGGCAGCATGTAGAGAAGTTGCAGGCTCACTTGAAGGGCATTGAGGCTATCGCTATCGCAGTAGGTTCGGGCGTTATGAACGACTTGACAAAGTATGTATCGTTCACCCTCGGTCGTAAGTATATGTGCGTAGGTACAGCAGCATCAATGGATGGCTACACTGCATACGGCTCTTCTATTACCAAGGATGGCAACAAGCAGACTTTCGACTGCCCTGCACCTTACGGTTTTGTGATGGACCCAGTGATTGCCGCTGCTGCTCCAAAGGAGTTGGCTGCTTCGGGCTACGCTGACCTTATCGCAAAGATTCCTGCTGGTGCTGACTGGATGTTGGCAGATGTAACAGGCAACGAGGCTATCGACAAGTTCGCTTGGGACTTGGTGCAGGATGGTTTGCGCGAGTCGTTGGCAGACCCTGCTGCTATCTTCGCAGGTGATGTAGCAAAGACCGAGGCGTTGTCGGAGGGTTTGTTGATGAGTGGTTTTGCAATGCAGGCTATTCAGTCGAGCCGCCCTGCTTCGGGTACAGAGCACCAGTTCTCGCACTGCTGGGATATGGAGGATTTGTGCTTCGAGGGTAAGCATGTATCGCACGGCTTCAAGGTAGGTATCGGTACTTTGGCATCGACCGCATCGTTGGAGTTCTTGTTGGAGAAGGATATCGCAAACCTCGATGTTGATAAGTGTGTAGCCGAGTGGAAGTCTTGGGAGGAGCAGGAGGCCGAGATTAGAGAGGTCTTCGCAGGTAAGCCCGGACACCTCGCTCGTGGTTTGAAGGAGACTAAGGGCAAGTATACCGACAAGGAGGGCTTGCGCAAGCAATTGGAGGCTCTCAAAGCTGCTTGGCCAACACTCAAAGAGCAGATTAAGGCACAGATTATCCCATTCGAGGAGGTGCGCAACAATCTCCGCTTGGTGGGTGCTCCATACGAGCCTGAGCACATTGGCGTAACACGCGAGCGTTTCAAGAAGACATTCTCGTACATCCCTTATATGCGTAGCCGTTTCGCAAATATCGATATCGTATATCGTTGCGGATATATGGCTGAGCTTACCGAGCGTCTCTTTGGCAAGGGCGGCATCTGGGAGGTTAAATAATTAGTCGAATAACAAATTACTAATCGAACTGAAAAATGGCAGAAAAGAGTAAAAAATCGTTCCAATATTGGCAGATTCAAACAATTGTCGTTACGATGATTGGTTACGCACTCTTCTACTTCGTGCGTAAGAATTTCTCCATCGCTATGCCAGGATTGACCGCTGAGTTTGGCATCTCGAAGGTGTCGCTCGGTCTCTTCCTCACATTGCACGGCATCATCTACGGATTGTCGCGCTTTGTAAATGGAGTTATCTCGGATAGAAATAGTGCGCGCATTGTACTCTCGGTGGGACTTATGTTGTGCGCCTTGGCAAACATTCTCTTTGGATTTAGCGATACCATCGCAGGATGGATTGTTGCCTTAGCAAACAATATGGGTACTACGGTGGCCTTTTCGAGCGTATTGCTCTACTTTATGGGCATCGTCTGGGTGATTAACGGCTACTTGCAGGGTATGGGCGTACCTCCTTGCACCAAGACACTCACACAGTGGATTCCACCAAAGGAGTTGGCTACCAAGATGTCGATATGGAATATGTCGCACTCGATTGGCGCAGGCTTGGTATTCGGTTTGTGCGGTTGGTATATTATGCCTCACATGGGCGTCGATATGAGCGCAAATGCAGAGGCTGTGGCCAATATCGCAGCAAACCTAAACCTCGATATCACAGACCCTAAGGTGCTGAACTTCGCGGCACACTACTACGCTTGGCGCTGGTGTTTCATCATCCCTGCAATCTTTGCAGGCGTGGGAGCAATATGGTTGTTCTTCACCTTGAAGGACTCGCCATCGGATGTTGGCTACCCTGAGATTATGGGAGAGAAGAAGGCAGAGGTTAAAACCCCTGAGGAGAGTGCCGAGTACAAGGCATTTATCCGTCGCAAGGTCTTCGGCAACCGCTTGATTTGGACTTTGGCGATGACAAACTTCTTTGTCTATATTGTCCGCTTTGCTGCACTCGACTGGGGACCAACCCTCCTCACCGAGTCGAAGGGTTTGTCGTTGGCTATGGCTACCACACTCTGTATTATCTTCGAGTTTATCGGCGGTAATATCGGTATGGTATTCTTTGGCTGGCTCACCGACCACCTCTTCAAGAATAGAGCACATCGCACTTGCGTATTCTGTATGCTCGGCGCAGCAGCTTCGATTGCCCTCTTCTGGCTTATCCCTGCCGGTTCGCCTTGGTATGTGATGATTATACCATTTACTCTTATCGGCTTCTTCATCTATGGCCCACAGGCGTTGCTCGGCATCGCTGCTGCAAATCAGGCAACCAATCGCGCTTCGGCTACTGCAAATGGTATTCTTGGTATCTTTGGATATGCAAGTACCCTGATTTCGGGCGTAGGTTTCGGTTTCGTAGCTCAACACTACGGTTGGAATGCAGCCTATATAACAATTTTGGTTATGGCATTGCTTGGAGCTGTAACACTGCTCACAATGTGGAACGCCAAGGCAGACGGTTACGACGAGACTACAACAAAGTAGAGTATCTATACAAATAGAGAGTAAAAGATGTGCTCAAATCAATTGAGCACATCTTTTTTATTGAAAGTTAAAAGAAAATATAGTTATCTAACTCTTTTTGTACTCTCCCGGAGTCATACCCGTAATTCGCTTGAAGTACTGCCCCATAAACGATGGATTAGGGAAGTTGAGATGATAGGATATCTGCTGGATACTCATATTGGAGTATTTTAGTAGATTTTTGATTTCGAGAGCCACAAACTCGTCTATCCACTGGTGTACGGATTTGCCCGTAAAACCGCGTATAACGCGAGAGAGATGCTTAGAGGAGATATGCATCTTCTCGGCATAGAACTCGACATTGCGCTGCTCGCGATAGTGTTCACTAAGCAAATCCATAAGTCGCTCGAAATACTCCGAGCTGCGCTCCTTCACGCCCACAGACGAGAGCATCATATTCGTTCCAAGCACAACATCACAAATACGATATATGATGGCACAGAAGAGATGTCGCAGAGCATTTTCTTTATACTCGGACAAATCTTTCGCATACTCTGCGGATATGGTTGTAAAGAAGCGAACCACGCCCATCATCTCCGCACCAGCCATTGTTGCTATACGAGCATTACCTCGCAACTCTGACATAAGTTGTGCTACAAATCGGATATCTACATTCATATTAGGTAGGAACTCCGAATTAAATGCCAACATATAGAACTCGCTGTCGGTAATCGAATGGAACTGAAATACCGAAGCCGAGGAGATAAAAATTTGGTTAGCTTTGAGCGTATAGTCGCACATATGCGAGGAGAAAGTGATCTCTCCACGCACGCAAACTATCATTATCAAAGCATCAATGCGACACGGATATTTCAGGCTTTGTGCCTGCTCCTCCCCCACATTGTTGAAATATAACAAGCCTGCGCCCGTAACATCAAGGACCTCAACACCTTGAACGCGTCTTAATGTTTGAGCGTAGTATGGAAACAGACTCTGTTTTGTCATATATTTATCGTTTTAAAAAAAATTTTAGTGTAAACTCACAAAGTGTACAGAGCAAAGTTATCGGCTACATCATAGCTTAAACCCTCTCTAAAAAAGCAATGTCAAACAACAGTTGGAAATTTATTGCAGTCGTCTATTACACAGCAACTTAGCCAAGTTATAGGTCTTTTTGATACTCCACGAACCTGTAACCGAATCATCTCGCTTAACCGCAATCACCATGTCAAGCCCCGGCACAACCATAATAAACTGACCGCCCGCACCACTTGCGGAATATGTTCCTTGCAGTGCCTCCGGCTCCTCCTCGTCATCGAGCACCCACCACATATATCCATATCCGAAGTATTCGTTACCGGTCTCTTCGCGTGTCGAAATTACGCTTGTAGACTTCTCCACCCACTTCTCGGAGATAATCTGTTCATCGCAAGCCCACTTGCCCTTGCGCAACATCAGATAGCCAAGACGCGCCATATCACGAGCAATTATCTTGAAGTGGTAACACTTGTATATCGATTTACTTGTATCTCCACCGTAGGCGTGAATGGTCCTATCCCAAGCCTCGAACTGCAATGGCTGTGCAAGCTCACGCTCGAATGTATCGTAAATCGATTCGCCCATTATTCCATCAAATATTGCACCTGCGACATTAAAGTCCCAGTTACTGTAAAGATAGTATGAGCCCGGTTCCTTCGAGCCACGAGCAGGAACATTATCCGGATTGTCGAGCGTACTACCCGAATTTGAAGCCTGATGATAGACTCCCGAACGCGACATTATGCAGTGTTCGATAGTTGCCATCTTTTCGATGTCGAGCAGACCTTTGATATCGCCCTCATCAATATCCTCCTTGATAATGCCTTGGTCTATCAATTCGCCAATAGTAAGGTTCAAATCGATAATTCCTCGGTCTACACCAATACCATAGAGCATAGACAACAGGCTCTTTCGCGAGGAGGCAAGATAGTAGACACTTGTGGGAGAGCCATACTCATACATAATCTTTCCACCCACAACTATACATACGGCCGTAGCATTGCCATATACGCTCTGTATCGTCTCGCTACAATCCTGAAAACCACACTCTTCGAATGTAGCGTAATCCCACTGCTTACCGGGGTAGATATACTCGACATCGGGTGTTGTTGGATTTTCGGTATTGCCAGCCTCTCCGCGACTATCATCGCCTCCTAAATTGCCATACGAACCATTATCGCCACTTTCACAAGCGACAAACAGCATTGCGGCAAGGAGTAGGATAGGACACAATCTAAACTTCATAATCGGCTATATTTCTATATGTTACAACATCGCAAATATACAAAAAAATATAAAAAATCCTCTTCTATCGAAAATTTCAAACAATTTTTTGTGATATTTATGCAGAGTGGGAAGGGCGATTACAATGTACCGCCCACCTCCCACCAAAATGCTCTGACACCAAGTTGCGGATTGGCTGAATCGAGCGCACGCAACGCATCGAGCAACTTCCAACAATGCTCATCGTCTGTAATCGAGAGTATCGCCGAGTTCAAAATCGGCCATACATTGTCGCCGAGGTGTGGCTCACCTGTCTCAGTTCCGCAGCCCTGCACCTCCTCCCAAGAGGTGTAACCACGAACTCCGAGTTCCGCCATCTTCTGCTGTACCTCGTCATAGAGTGCTTGGTCACAAGCTATAAATAGTGCTTTCATAATTTCACAACATTTAAACTTTTCGTTATTATTGGTTATTCACTGGAACTTTGCAAACTCTCCGAATAGTGTAGGAATTATGAAATTATTTCATCTCTAAAATCCCTCCAAACCTCCCTTTGCAAAGGGAGGCTTGTCACTCGGCTATGCCTCGTTCCATTAAATTTACCTTTTAGTTTTGCGCATTCAATATTATAAAACCTTTAATTGTCAATTCGTCAATTGTCAATTATCAATTATATTTACGCATTCAACATTGCTGTCTCCTTAGCCGCCTTCTTTGCTCTGCGCTTCTCGCCATTGATAGCGAACATCGCAAACAATACAGGGATAAGGAAGAGTGTTACGAGTGTCGAGAACGACAATCCCCACGCTACGGTCATACCGAGCGAGTTCCACATCTCGGCACCTACACCTGTACCTACCGCCATTGGCACCATACCGAGTACGGTAGTGAGTGTGGTCATCAAGATTGGTCGCATACGCGAACGACCTGCTGCAACTGCGGCATCGAGGATTGGGTAACCACGACCTACCAAGAGGCGAGTGTAATCGACAAGCACAATACCGTTATTTACCACGATACCCACCAACATCAGCACACCGAGCAAGCCCATAACGCCCATTGCAGTATCCGAAATCCACAAGCCGAGGATTACACCAACCAATGCAAATGGCAATGAGAACATAATTACAAATGGATAGGTCAATGACTCAAACTGCGAAGCCATAATCACGAAGACCAAAATCACCATCAATGCCAACAACATAAACAAATCATTGAAGGTATCCTGCTGGTCCTCGTACG
>SUZP01000021.1 GCA_015059865.1 Rikenellaceae bacterium
ACCTTGCAACTTTGGTTACTTCTAACATTGCAAACGCAACTGTAAAATAATTTTACAGCATAATTTTAGGGTAGAGGTCTTTGACCGAAGCCTAATGATAATAGAGATGCGCTCCCCGAAATCGAGGGGCGCAGTTTTTTTAGTGAGTAGTGAGTAGCGAGTAGTTGAAAAAAACTTTCAACTCTGCACTTTTAGCTTTTAACTTTTGACAGTCTCTCTATCAGCTCTTGTCCAAGAGCCGACTTCTCCTCGATATGTTTGAGCGTTGCGCAGACAAATGGATTGCTCTCGAAGTCGCCACGCACCTGCTCGAAGTCGCTATCCTTCTCCTCGCGCGAGCCATCTGCACCAAAGCCCGTGCGCGATGCCAACGAGAACTCCTTGCGTGCATCCTCGTATATCATCCTATCGAGCCATACCACCGACTCGCGCCACTGCTCTACGATAGCGATAATATCGGCAGCGGTAAGTCTTTCGGGTGCAATGCCATAGAACGATTCGATATGCTCGTAAACCCAACTCCACTCGTAGGTGTAGTAGTTGTGGTGCATCTTCTCCCACTCGGCATTAATCTCCTTCAAACGGGTGATTGAGCCCTGTTCGATAGCCGTTATAAGCCGTTCAATTTCACTCTTTGGTGCGATAAGTCCCGATATATCAGCCCACTCGCCACGACCTATATCGGTGTCGGGAACAAGGCGACGGCGTATCTCCTCGTCGGAGGCGAATTGCAACCCCTCCAATCGTTTGATGATGGAGTTGCCCATAAACTTGTGTATGCCAACTTCGTAGAAGCGTATGCCGTTGCGGAGCGACGAGTTTTTAATCTTGGTGCTGTGGAACGAGTATACATCCGACAGCTCGCCACTTGCGCGTTGCATACTCTTCAATATCTCGCGTCCCTTCATCATCTTCTGTACTGTATAAGGGCTGAGGTGGTTGAAGTTTATCAGGTCAAGGCGATTTGGGTCGGTGCGGCGGTCGCGCTTAGGCCACTTCTGCACATCGCGGATAGTGCCCACAGAGCGAAGATTTACACCCGGCACAAGGTGTGTGGTGTTATTCTGCTCTATAAGATACGAGAATGGCAGATTTGTGGTGTCGGAGTTGCTGATGTGACGCCCCATAACCAACGAGAATGCGCCCACGCGCGAAGGCCACAAGATATAGGAGTTGGAGGTGGTCTTAGCACCACGCTCCAAGGTGCCTTGGTGTATTGGGCCGAGCTTGTACATATGGTTGCTCTGGTTTGAGCCTGAGCCTGCATTCATAAAGGAGAACATACCCGCAATAAGCAGGGTAGACTTGTGGTGTGTAACGGTATAGGGGCCTGCGAAGATAGCACACGCCTCGCCATTTTCACCTTGACAGTTGCCGAAGAAGAGCGAATCCGAAGCCGAGTAGTTGTGTCCAAGCACGCAGGCTTGTCCCACAAAACAGCGGCTTAGCGTAGCTCCGCTATCGACCTTCGAGCCACTCGAAATAATAAAGTCGTTACATATTACGCCATGACCTACATATACGGGGGCGTGTATGTTGCTGTTGATACTACCATTCGAGAGCAGGTTTACTCCATCTATGCGGCAGTAGTCGCCAATGCGCACACTCTTGATAACGCCCGAATTGGATATCTCGACATTCGAGCCTATGGTACCTCGGTCGGAGGCGTACTTATCGCTATAATACATTGCAATCTCGCGCAGTCGCTTTATGAGCTGAGGGCGATGGCGGTAGAGTGCCATAATATATGCCGTATGTGCCGACAGTTTGTCGGTGATAGTAACCTCGCGGCCTCCTGTCTCGTTCAATACTGCCACCTCTATACCATTTCCGAAGCTCGACTTGCCATCCACGACGATAAGGTCGCAGTTGTCGATAATGGTGCGTTCGCCAATGGTGTAGTTGGCGATGTAGTTGTTGATATTTTCGATAAGGCAGTTGTCGCCAACAGATACATTGTGTAGTGTGGCATTGCGGATGCCTGAGTGCATATTGATGCCTCCTTCGCAAACGAAAGATTCGGAGAAGACGCCGAGGGTGATGTCGCCCGAAAAGCGAACATTGTGGATATAATCAGCCGTAAAGTTGGGTGCAACTTGGATGCTATCCCAACTCTCAGCGCGGCACTGCTGCGCCTGCAATTGAGCAATCTCTTGCTCGGTTAATTGACGATAGTTCATATATTGTCAAATATTGTTTTTAAATCTTTGTATGCCACAACTCTATCCTCGACAGCTCCTATGGCGGTAGGGAATATCAGATGCAGTGAGTCGCCTTTGCGCTTTTTGTCGCCCTCAATAGCCTTCAATAGCTGGTTGAGGTCGGTCGGTAGGGCTGTGCTGAAACCATATTGCTCGATAAGGGAGAGTATGCGATTGGCATCGCTCTCGCCAATCATCTTTTGAGCGAGCGCAGATTTTGTGATGTGGTACAGGCCAATAGCTACCGCCTCGCCGTGCGAGAATTGCGATGTGCTCTTCTCTATGGCGTGAGCTATGGTGTGCCCAAGGTTGAGGATGCGACGACGACCGCCCTCGCGCTCATCCTCGGCAACAACCGACGCCTTCACACGCACGCAACGAGTGATAACATCTTCGAGCAATGCACTCTCCTTGCATAGCGTGTTGAAGGTCGATTTCTCCAAAATCTCGAACAACTCTGCATCGCCCAATATGGCGGTTTTGATAACCTCGGCCAAGCCTGCGCGGAGCTCTCGTTTTGGAAGTGTCGAGAGAAGCGAGGCATCACACACGACAAACTGCGGCTGCGAGAATAGGCCTACCATATTCTTGAAACCACCCACATTTACGCCATTCTTGCCACCCACCGAGGCATCTACGGCTCCGAGTAGAGTGGTGGTAACGAAACCGAACTTCACACCACGCATATAGGTCGATGCGACAAAGCCTGCGATATCGGTGACTATACCTCCGCCTATGCCGAGGATGAAGGTTGTGCGGTCGGCACCCATCTCGATTAATTTGCGGTATATATTGTCCAAGGTCGCAAGACTCTTCGCCTGCTCGCCCTGACCTATGAGTATATACTCGTAGCGCGTAAGCAGCTCGTGGTGTGTGCGGTCGATATTACTATCGGATATGACAATAACGCGCCCTTCGGGCAGGAGTTGCTTCAACAGAGCATCTGTCTTGCCGAAATATACACTGCTACTCGATGTGACACCAATGTTATTTGTCATAGTTGTTTAAGCGATTGTTATATAATCAATTAAGCTGCTCGCTTGCCCTTGTTGAGCCAAGTGTCGATGCGGTCTACGATTACGCTAACTGCGCCATCGCCGGTAACATTGGTTGCAGTACCGAGGCTATCCATTGCTGTATATGCCGCAATCATCAAACCGAGCAACTCCTCGTTAAATCCGAGAGCCGACTGCAATACACCCAAAGCCGCCATAACAGCACCACCCGGAACACCCGGAGCAGCAATCATTGTGATACCCAACAAGCAGACGAACTCAACAAATGCACTCGCCTCGATAGGCATATCCTTGAATATCATAAAGGCGATAGCAAACGATGTGATATTCATCATCGAGCCCGAAAGGTGGATTGTTGCGCACAACGGAATAGTGAACGAAGCGATAGATGGGCTAACACCCAACATCTTAGCACGCTCCAAAGTTACAGGGATAGTAGCGGCCGAAGACTGAGTGCCTATGGCGGTCATATATGCTGGCAACATAGTCCAGAGCATCTTTAATGGATTTTTGCGACTAACAGTTCCAGCTATGCAGTATTGGAAAATCAACATACACAGATTTAATACAATCACTACTGCAATTACCTTTACCAATATCGAAAGGACACTTGTAACTTCTCCCGTAATGGTCATCTTCATAAAGATACCGAAGATGTAGATAGGCAAGAGAGGGATGATTATACCCTTGATAACGCGCTCGATAATTTTGCCAAACTCGTCGAGTATGGATTTGATATTTTTAGACTCTGTGATAGCTGTTCCCAAACCGAGCAAGAATGCCACTACCAAGGCTGTCATCACATCGAATACAGGCGGAATCTTAACCGTAAACCAAGGAGCCAAGTGGCTGGTCTCTCCAATTGTGGCAGAGGTGTTCATAAGGAGAGGGAATAGGTTTGTACCTACGATATACGCACTACCTCCCGAAATCAAGGTGAAGATATAGGCCAAGACAGCGGTAATAGCCAAGAGGCGACCTGCGCCCTTACCTAAGTCGGCAATACCTGGTGCCACCAAGCCGACAATCAGCAGCGGTACGATAAACGAGAGGAACTCGCTAAAAATAACATTGAATGTGGCGAAAGTGCGCGCAAACCATTCGGGTGCAATCATTCCGACACCAACGCCAAGCGCAATGGCTAAAATAATTCGTGGAAGAAGTCCAAGCTTTGAGAGTGAAAATTTTTTCATAATAGTTGTGTTAGTATTATAAGTTTAGTTACATTTTATTCACGCAAATATACATTTTTTCGATTAAATTTTCTAATTTTGTGCACTATTTTTAGACTAAAATATAGCTATTGTATGCAAAAGTTACGCAATATTGCCATCATAGCCCATGTAGACCACGGTAAGACCACTATGGTAGACAAGATGATTTTGGCGGGCAATCTTCTCCGTGAGCCCTCAAAGACGGGCGACCTCGTACTCGATAATAACGATTTGGAGCGTGAGCGAGGCATAACCATTTTGTCGAAAAATGTTTCGGTGGTATACAAAGATTACAAAATCAATATTATCGACACTCCGGGCCACGCCGACTTCGGTGGCGAGGTGGAGCGCGTGTTGAATATGTGCGATGGTGTGTTGCTGTTGGTCGATGCCTTCGAGGGTACAATGCCACAGACTCGCTTTGTGTTGCAGAAGGCTCTCGCGCTCGGCAAGAAGCCTATCGTGGTAATCAACAAGGTCGATAAACCGAATTGTCGCCCTGAGGTTGTCAATGAGCAGGTTTTCGACCTGATGTTCACACTCAATGCAACGGAGGAGCAACTCGACTATAAGACAATCTACGGCTCGGCAAAGCAGGGCTGGATGTCGCACAAGTGGAACGAAAAGACCGATAGTATTGTGCCGTTGCTCGATGCTATTATCGACGAAATTCCTGCGCCAACAGTTAGCGAGGGTACTCCGCAACTGCTTGTTACTTCGCTCGAATACTCCTCGTATATCGGTCGTATTGCGGTCGGAAAACTTACTCGTGGTACGCTCGTGAATGGTCAGAATGTAACGCTTGCAAAGCGTGACGGTGTAACCAAAATCAAGACTAAGATTAAGGACTTGATGGTCTTTGACGGCTTGGGCAAGAAGAAGGTCGAGAAGGTGGAGTGTGGCGAGATTTGCGCCTTGGTAGGTATCGAGGGCTTCGAGATTGGCGATACAATCTGTGATTTTGAAAATCCTGAGCCACTGCCCCCAATCAAGATTGACGAGCCTACGATGTCGATGCTCTTCACTATTAACAACTCGCCATTCTTCGGTAAAGATGGCAAGTATGTAACCTCTCGCCACATCAAGGAGCGTCTCGACAGCGAGTTGGAGCGCAACTTGGCATTGCGTGTTGAGCCGGGACAGAATGCCGATTCGTTTATCGTCTATGGTCGTGGCGTATTGCACCTCTCGGTCTTGGTCGAGACTATGCGCCGTGAGGGCTACGAGTTGCAGGTAGGTCAGCCAAAGGTTATTATTAAGGAGATTGATGGCGTGAAGTGCGAGCCTGTCGAGGAGATGACTATCGACTGCCCTGACGAGGTGGCAGGTACGGTGATTGAACTCACCACTCGCCGTAAGGGTACGCTTACCAATATGGAGTCGGCAAATGGTCGTACTCGCCTCGAATTTGATATCCCTTCGCGTGGAATTATCGGCTTACGCTCGAATATGCTCACCGCCACTGCGGGCGAGGCTATTATGTCGCACCGCCTGCGTGCTTTCGAGCCATATATGGGCGATATAGATATGCGTAGCAACGGCTCGATTATCGCATCCGAAACGGGTATGGCGTATGCATATTCGATTGATAAACTGCAAGATAGAGGCCGCTTCTTTATCTCGCCGATGGAGGAGGTCTATATGGGGCAGGTTATCGGCGAGCATACTCGCAGCAACGATATTACTGTAAATGTCTGCAAGGCGAAGCAGCTTACCAATATGCGTGCTTCGGGCTCTGACGATAAGGCCGTTATCGTGCCACCAAAAATCTTCTCGTTGGAGGAGGCGTTGGAGTATATCAAGGAAGACGAGTATGTTGAAGTTACTCCTCACTCGATGCGATTGCGTAAGATATTGCTCAACGAGATTGACCGCAAACGCGCCGCAAAGTAGCGTATAAAGTGCGAAATTAAGGAGCCTGCCTAACCGAAAGTTAAGCAGGCTCAATCTTTATAGTAGGTCAAAGAATCGAAATCTCTAACCCGTTTTTGGAGGATTACGAAAGAGTAATGGAATTTGCAAGGTGGTTTGGTGTTCGAGATTATAAGTCCCCCTCACAGGAGGGGGATTTAGGGGGTGGGTAACACACGGTCTCTCTCCGCTACAAAAAAAGGAGTGGCAAAACCACTCCTAAATTATTCTGTATAGCAGGAGTTTTCGTATGCTATCGCATTGAAAAAAAATAAGCCCCCTTTACAGAAAGGGGGTTTGGGGGATAGGTAACACACAGTCTCTCTCCGCTACAAAAAAAAGGAGTGGCAAAACCACTCCTGAATTTTTTTGTAGCGGGAGAGAGACTTGAACTCTCGACCTCATGATTATGAATCATGCGCTCTAACCAGCTGAGCTATCCCGCCATTGCTTTTAAGCGAGTGCAAAGATAAACTAAATTTCTGTTTCTACAAAATATTTTTTAGTTTTTTTCTCTCTTTTTCTTCTGCGCTAAGAGTCAAGCCTCTATCAATCTTATCTGCAAAATGATATTTTTTATCACTTTTTCAACTTTTTTCTGCCAATTTGTGTTGTTTGTTACCGAAAATCACTATATTTGTTATTGAAATAACACAGACACTATACTATTAAACGATAAATAATTTTAAAAATTATGGCTAAAACATTGAAAATTAGAGATTTAACTCTACGCGATGGACAACAGTCTTCATTCGCGACTCGAATGACACAAGCTCAGGTTGAGCGTTGTCTTCCTTATTATAAGGATGCGCACTTCTATGCTATGGAGGTGTGGGGTGGTGCAGTGCCTGATTCGGTGATGCGTTACCTCAACGAAAATCCTTGGACTCGTCTCGAAAGTATCAAGAAGGAGGTTGGCGATGCATCTAAGCTAACGGCTCTTTCGCGTGGTCGTAACCTCTTCGGTTATGCACCTTACACCGATGAGATTATCGAGGGCTTCTGCCGCAACTCTATCGAGAGTGGTTTGGGTATTATGCGTATCTTCGACTGCTTGAACGATGTCGAGAATGTGAAGTCTACCATCAAGTATGTAAAGAAGTATGGTGGTATTGCCGACTGTGCAGTATGTTACACCGTAGACCCTAAGTATCCGAAGTTGTCATTCTGGCAGAAGTTGATGGGCAAGAAAAATCCGGCTCCTGTATTTACCGACGACTACTTCGTTAATAAGGCAAAGGTATTGGCTGGTTTGGGTGCCGATATGATTACTATCAAGGATATGTCGGGCTTGATTCCGCCGCATCGCGTGAGCGCGCTCGTCAAGAAGTTGAAGGCTGCAACGGGTATCCCTGTTGATTTCCACACTCACTGTACTCCTGGTTATGGTCTTGCATCGGTATATGCAGCTATTGCAGCAGGTGTAGATGTTGTTGATACCAACTGTTGGTGGTTTGGAGGTGGTACTGGTGCTCCTGCATTGGAGCTTGTATATCTCTTCTGCCAGAAGCTCGGTATCGATATGGGTGTAAATATGGAGGCTGTTGCTAAGATTAACGAGCAGTTGAAGGATATCCGCACCGAGTTGAATGTTTCGGTATTCGGTAAGGACAAACCAGCTCCAAAACCATTTAATCCGCTTACTGATGCTACCCCTGCTGAGGTTGAGGAGCAGCTCAATCGTGCAGTGAAGGCAGCCGAGAAGGAGGATTTTCAGACTTTGCTCGATGCAGCGCAGAAGATTGAGGCATACTTCGGCTTCCCAGCACCAAACAAACTCGTTCAGGAGGCGGAGATTCCGGGCGGTATGTACTCGAATATGGTTGCACAGTTGCAGGCGTTGAAGGCAGAGGATATCTTGCCAAAGGCTATGGAGTTGATTCCTGAGGTGCGCCTCTCGGCTGGTTTGCCGCCGCTTGTAACTCCTACATCGCAGATTGTAGGTGCGCAAGCTGTGAACTGCGCTCTCGACTTGAAGGCAGGTCGCCCGATGTATACCACTAAGAATAATCAGTTCGTAAACCTTGTGAAGGGCGAGTATGGTACAACTCCTGTAAAGATTGACCCTGAGTTCCGCTTCAAGATTTGCGGCGTTCGCGAGGAGAGCAACTACGATATCTCGAAGTACCAGCACCAGCCAAACCCTGAGCTTCCAGAGGCAGGTGGCGTGAAGTTGGCCGAGAATGAGAAGGAGGAGTTGTTGCTCGAATTGTTCCCACTCGTGGCTAAGCCATATCTCACAGGTGTTAAGACCAAGGCATATCAGGCAAAGGTCGCTGCCGAGGCTCCTGCAAAGGCTGAGGCTGCTACTCCTGCTGAGCCAAAGGCGCAGCCTATCACAGGTCACACTATCGCTGCTCCACTTCCGGGCAAGGTTATCGAGTTTAAGGTTAAGGTTGGCGATGCTGTTGCCGCAGGTCAGGAGGTTGCTGTGTTGGAGGCTATGAAGATGGAGAACTCCATCACTTCGGATGCAGCAGGATATGTTAAGCAGATTTTGGTTGCTATGGGCGAGAATGTTGCTACCGATACTATCCTTATTGAGTTGAGCGATGCACCTTTGGCTGCACCAAAGGCTGAGGCTGCTGCACCAAAGGCTGTTTCGGGCAATAAGGTTGTTGCTCCACTTCCGGGCCGTGTTATCTCGTTGAAGGTCAAGGAGGGCGATACTGTTGCTGTCGGTCAGGAGGTTGCAGTGTTGGAGGCTATGAAGATGGAGAACTCTATCAACTCGGACTATGCAGGTACCGTTCAGCAGGTGCTTGTTGCCGAGGGCGACAATGTTGCCACTGATGCGGTGTTGCTTATCGTAGGATAAAAGCCGTCTAACAAGGTGATTTCTGCGTTACGCTTCGGTCGTTGAGTTGCTCACATACGATTTAGTATGCTGCGCACTCAACGCCTTGCAAGCCTTGAAATCCCTCTTGTTATACAACTTTTAGATTGTTGAATAAAAATAGATTCTAATTGTCAATTTTTTAATAAAAACTTAGACTTATGGGATTTTTGAAGGATTTTAAGGCATTCGCCCTCAAAGGCAATGTGATGGATATGGCTGTCGGTGTTATCATCGGTGGTGCGTTCGGTAAAATTGTTACTTCGCTTGTAAACGATATCTTGATGCCGCCAATCGGAATGTTGCTCGGCAATGTCGATTTCAAGGATTTGAAGGTTAATCTTGCAGCCTTGAAGGATAGTGTCGTGTCGGCAGTAAACGAGGGCGTTGCTCCGTCAGAGCCGGTATATTGGAACTATGGCGCATTTATTCAGCAGGTCGTAGACTTCACTATTTTGGCATTCTGCGTCTTCTTGTTGGTGAAGTTTATGACTCGTCTTACCAATTTGAAGAAGAAGGAGGAGGCTCCTGCCCCTGCACCAGCTCCTGCACCAGAGCCGGAGCCAACCAAGGAAGAGCTCTTATTGACCGAAATCCGCGACTTGCTTAAAAATAAGTAAGAGCCGTTCAAATCTATGACAAGTCCGATACATCGTAGTGGTGTATCGGACTTTTTTTCATCTCGCTGAGTACAATTTTGGCGTGTAATTTGTTGGAATCTTGGATGACGATTTATATATAAACAACTAAAAAACTACACTTATGAAAAACACTACATTATGTATCTTTTCGGTGCTTGGGGGTATGGTTTTAGGTTCGGCGGTAGCCCTTGCCCTTGCGCCAAAGAGTGGTCAGGAGATGCGCAGTTTCGTGCGCGACTTTTTGAATGATGAGATTGACAAGTGGCGCTCTGCCTACAAGGATGCGATGCCTGCTTGCGATTGTGAGAAAAAATAGCAATTATACCCCACTATGCGCGAGAATGGAACATACTTCGTCGCTCTAATCATCGTTGTTTTGGCGGCATTGGCGGCTGCACAGCTGCTTCTTGCAGCATTGGTGATTTGGCTTGCCGAATGTTTCGGCTCGATAGTCACTCCCTGTCTTGTCGTGGGAATATTTATGGCTTTGCTCGGTTTTGTGGTATACAAGGTTTCACTACAAAAAATTATGCGCGATATGCACGAGCGAACCGAGGCAATCTACGAGGTTGCAAACCTTATACGCAAGGCGGTGGAGTGGAGCATAGGGGTTATATTTCGTAATCCTAAGAGAGAAGAGAGATAGGATTGTCTCTACAAAAAAATGGGGTTGCTCAACATTCAAGTTGGACAACCCCTTAACTTTATATCTCTATACTATCTTAGATATTATTTTGTAGTAGAGCCATCTGGAGTAGGAAGAATGACAACCTTGAACAACTCCTCCTCGGTGAGCAATAATCCAACGAGGTTTGTGCGCCAGTTGCGGCATGCAGGAGCACTTGGAACATCGATAACGATAGGCTCTTGATTATTCATTTTGAGGGTTATCTGACATACAGGAAGTGACAATTTGTCGTCAACTGTACCAGTTGAGCCTGCTGTGATATTTGTTACAGGCCACAAGATGTAGTTCATCGAAACCCAGTGGAAATCGCCTTTATCAGTAGACAATGATTTGTTGTCCTTGCTCTTGTCGATTACAGGTGCATCGGTAAATGTGATGTCTACCATATTGTCAGCGACACTACCATCATTCAAGTACATCTTGGTATAAGCCTTAGTCTTGAACGAAACGGTTGCATTTGCGATGTCATAGCCCATATTCTTAGCAGCCTCCAAGTCGTCTGTTCCGAAGTTAATCTGTGCGAATGGACGCTTCAACTCTACGGTCTTGCCATTCTGTGCGCCACCAGCTACAAACTCCAACTCCTTGCCGAAGAATGCGTCGAGATTGTCGTTGTTCGATGGATTTGCTGCGAGTTTGGTGTAATCAACCGAGAAGCTAGGGTAATTAACTACGGCAGGATTTGCTGCATCAACGCCCGTATTCTTCAAATCCAAAACATAGCAAGTTGCAGCAGGATTTTGAGCCCAGAATACAAAATTATACTTCTTATTCTTCACAAGGCGAATGTTGATTTCTGCTTCGAGGTTGCTATCGAAGGCGTCGTCTACAACAAACTCTTCAAGATATGTCCAATCCTCATCGTAGATGGCATAGGTGAGCTGTGTTGCCTTCGTGCCATCGTTGTAACCTGCACGAGTTCCAATTCCAATAGAGCGAATGTTGAATGTTGCAACAACCTCATCGCCCGAAATTGTTAAATCTGATTTAGCCTCTTTGACACACGAGGTTGCGAGCAATGCAATGATTGCTGCAAATGAAAAGAAAAATTTTTTCATAAAGTTAAAATAGTTTTTATGGTTTATAAGAAAAAAATAGTCTGTGTGTGTAGTTCTTATGATACCTCCCCTCACAATATCTAAGATTATAGAGCAAGTAATCAGTTGCAAAGGTATGTTTTATATTGTGAAAAAACAAAAAAAATGCGGCAAAAAGTGTGCAATATGAAAAGAATGTTAAAAAATATATCTTTTTTTTAAAAGTTTATCTGATAAACGATATGCGAGGTCGGAAGGAGTTCGCACCTTCGCGCTCGACAATACCTGTGATAACATCGGCTGCATCGTGCCAACGATTTGAACGAAAAGTGCGACGATAGGTTGTCAGGTGATTGTATAGTTCATACCATCGTTGCTGCCACCCCTTGGGAAAACGAAGCAGGTGTATGGCGGTTGCCGAGTGCGAGAGAATACGCGCCTCCTTGTTGCCCGATTGATGAAACCACTCGACCTTTGTTGAGGTGGCTATGCGCTGTACGGCACGAGCAAATCCGCGACCACCATTGTTGCTCTCGATGGTGGCTATGCGCGTGCGGATGCGACAGAGCATCTCAGCAACTTCGCGCTCGGTAACCTCCATAGGCTCACGCGAGTAGACCACATCGCAGATGTATATCACTCCGTCGGTATCCACAGCATAGCAAATCGAACAGAGATAGTCGTCGCCCGTGTCGGCCGTATCGGTGTAGTTGCCATAGCGCACAATATCGCGTGGCAGAGCGTCGTACTCGGCAAAGGAGTCACCATAGAGCAATCCCTCGCGCGAGGAGGGGTGTCCTTGGTACATACACTCGAAGCGCAGAGTGTCGAGTTGTCGCTTCTGTTGCAGTAGCGATGCCGACTGTCGCTCCTCCCATAGCGCCTCGCCCAAGGCGCGAGGGTCTATCTCGGTGGCAGGCGAGGCTTTGATGGCCTCGAAGTTGAGATACAACCACTCGTTCTCGCCAACCTCTTGCAGGTCGCTAAAACTTCGCAACTCGCGACAAGGCTCCTTGCGTGTAATAGTGCCAATAAGGTCCTCTTCGTGCCAACGGGTGAAGACTATTAGCTCCTGCGACTGGTTGTGCATTCGTGTTCGTACGACTGAGGTGTACCACTCCCAGCAGTTTTCGCGGATGATGGGGGAGTTCGCCTCCATAGCATCCTTGTAGAGGTCGTCGAGAATAAAACAATCTACGCGATTACCCGTCAGCGAGCCTTCGCGACCAACCGAGAGTAGTGCGCCATCGTGCTCGATAATCTCCACCTCGTCGGCTGTACGAATATAGTTCGCAGGCTTTGCCCCTCGCTTTATTGTTGTATCGGGAAAGATATCGCCATATTCGCGACTCTCCAATATGCGCTGCACACGACGGTTGAAGCGCGAGGCCAACGAGCCCGAATAGGAGGCGATGGCGATGCGGATGTCGGGGTTTAACCCAAGCATATAGGCTGGAAGCAGGGTGGTGGCTCCTACCGACTTGCCGTGTTGTGGTGGCATAGTGATAATAAGTCGGCGTATATCACCTCGCGCGAAGGAGTCGAGCACACGATAGTAGACCGAATGAAAGGGTTGCACCTCCAAGAATGGGTATATCTCGGTGGCAAATGTCGTGAAGTTTAAACTGCTCTGCATACTACTCCTCCTCAATTAAGTGTTTGGTAAATCGTTCAAAATCGAAGTCATCATAGATGATGCCCTCCTCGCCCTCGCAGACAAAGTCCCACCAGACGGCCGATACTCCGCAGATGGTGTCGTGGCTATCGTGCTGGTCGCAAAGGTTCGGGCGACGACGATAGAGAATAAGCGATGCTGTCAGTCGCAAAATGTTCTCCTCACGCCCAAGTACCTCGACTACACCGGTAAAGTAGCACGGCGTTAATAATCTCTTCTTAATCTCCTCTGCAAGCGCAGTGTAATCCTCGTCGGATAGTTTGTAAATGGTGCTATTCATATATATTTTAGTCTGTTAGTTAGATAATTTTTGCAACTTTAAGATAAAATGTTTAACTTTGCGAGTGCAAATATAGTCCAATAAATGAATTATAGTACTCAAAAAGTCCAAAAATTGTATAAAAAGAATTGAATGAAATATATGGGAGAGCGATTAAAACTTATACGCAAGAGTCTTGGATTGACGCAAGAGCAATTGGCTCAACGACTTGGAGTTGGAAAGACAGCCTTGTCGATGATTGAAACTGGCAAAGCGCGACTTTCAACTCGAAATAGAAATATACTTGTTCAAGAATTGAATGTAAATCCCGACTGGTTGGAGTCGGGGCGTGGAGAGATGTTCAATGCCGAGCCATCACTGTCGTCGGCTTATAGCCGTGGCTCAGAAATGGGTATGCCTTTGCAGTCGGTGCCTCTCTATTCGATAGAGGCAACAGCAGGTTTAGTGCCGCTTTTCGAGCAGCAATCTTCGTATACGCCGGTAAACTATATCCACATACCGAACTTGCCGAAGTGTGATGGCGCGGTATATGTGGCGGGTGATTCGATGTATCCGCTATTGAAGAGTGGCGACATAGTACTCTACAAGCAGTTGCACGACTTGAACGATATATTTTGGGGTGATATGTATCTGCTCTCGATAGATATTGACGGCGAGGAGTATATTACGGTGAAGTATATTCAACGCGCGGAGCGTGAGGGGTATATAAAACTTGTATCGCAAAATCCACACCACGCCGACAAAGAGATAGCGTTGAGCCGCGTGAGAGCCATCGCCTTGGTCAAGGCGAGTATCCGAATGAACTCGATGCGATAGTATATGTACGAGCCTATGTGATATCCTTGAAAAAGTAGCAACTACTCTCCATTTCGCATCTGCTTGATGCGTGGATATATGGCAGGGCCTCGCTTATCCAGCTCCTCATTTGTGAGGATGCGCATTGAGCTAAAATCCATCTCCAATGAGCTGCGTTGCTCACACTCGGTATGCGAATTTAATGTGTGTGGTGTGCGGTTTAGCTCCTCAATGGAAGATATACGGTTACGCCCATATACCGAAATATGGAGCAGTAGTGAGATTACTATTAGTAGTGAATATCGCATACTATTCAGGCTGATACCCGGTATCTTCGAGCAGTCCTGCACCATTTGCAGCAGCTACTGCGAGCTGGTCGCAACGGTTGTTTTCGACCGTCTCGGCGTGCCCCTTAACCCATACAAAACGAACACGATGGCGACGATAAGCACGCAAAAATCTCATCCAAAGGTCGGGGTTTTTCTTGCCTGAAAACATCTTCTTCTCCCAGCCAAACACCCAGCCCTTAGTTACGGCATCGACCACATATTTCGAGTCGGAGTAGAGCGTAACATCCGAACCATCGAACTTCAACGCTTCGAGTGCCACACACGCTGCCATCAGCTCCATACGATTGTTAGTCGTGAGGCGAAAGCCCTGCGATAGCTCCTTACGATGAGGTCCACTGATTAGGACAACACCATATCCCCCTGCGCCCGGATTGCCAAGCGAGGAGCCATCTGTATATATGGTTATCTGCGGCATACTGCTATTGTGTAATGTTTACCAACTGCTCGCGGTAGGCGTTCAAGATGCGCGACTTCGAGATAAATCCGCGATAGTGATTATCCTTGTCCACCACGGGCAACATCCAAGTCTTATTCTGCTCGAAACGAGGGAGCACCTCTTGTATCAATTCGTGTTCGAGAATCTTGTCTGGTGGCTGTATCATATAGTGGGTAATCGAATTACCACGCTTCGATGGCTTGAACATATCCTCGCGTAGGTCATCGAGCTGCACTACGCCCAACAAGCGACCGAAGTTGTCGATAACGGGGAATATATTTCGTTTCGAGGTCGAGATTATATCGACAATATCGCCAAGTGTAAAGTGCTCCTTGATGCGCACAAAATCGGTCTCCATCAACTCGTCGAGGTTGAGGAATACCAATACCGATTGGTCTTTATCGTGAGTGAGTAGTTCGCCTTTTTGGCGTAGCTGTTTTGTGTAGATAGAATCGGGGTCGAGATAGTGACCGACTGCAAAGGCGATACACGCAACAATCATCAACGGAATAAAGAGACCATAGCCATTCGACAACTCGGCGATAAGGAAGATGGAGGTCAGCGGCGCCTTCATTACACCCGCCATCACGCCTGCCATACCTACCAAGGTGAAGGCTGCAATCGAGACATTCAAGCCGAGCATATTGCATATCAACGCCACACCTGCGCCCGTAAATGCACCCACAAAGAGTGACGGCGCGAATGTTCCACCGACACCTCCTGCGGCGTTGGTGGTTGCCATGGCGATAACCTTGAAGAAGATTATCGCTATAATATATATAAGTATCACCCAATCCATATCGCGGAATGGGTAGAAGAGCGAGTTCTCGAAGATAGTTGTCTTATCACCCTTCATCAGCGATACGAAGCTCTCGTATCCCTCGCCATAGAGAGGAGGAAATACGAAAATCAAGATACCCAACGCAACACCTGCCACAGCCCAACGGGTGTATTGGTTTTTGATTGAGCGCACCAACTTTCCAACCTTAGCATTGGCAGTCGTAAAGTAGTAGGAGACTCCTCCGCACAACGCTCCAAGCAGGATGAAGAGTGGAATATGTTTTACTTGGAATAGGTCTGTCTCGGTAAGTTGCACCGAGATTATCGGGTCGAAGCCGCGCAAGACGAGGGCTATCGTGGTTGCCGTAACTGATGATACGAGCAGCGGAATAACCGATGCCGAGGTGATATCGAGCATCAATATCTCCAATACAAATACCACACCCGTAATCGGTGCCTTGAAGATGGCCGCCACCGCCGCACCTGCACCACAGCAGAGCAACAGCGTGATATTCTTGTAGTTTAGTTTTGCCAACTTGCCCACATTCGAGCCGAGTGCAGCACCTGTCAGCACGATTGGAGCCTCGGGACCTACCGAACCTCCAAAACCGATAGTTACAGCACCTCCCACAACCGAAGTCCAGCAGTTGTGACCTGCAATCTGCGAGCCTCGTCGCGACATCGCGTACAATACTCGCGTAACGCCCTCCGAGATGTTATCCCTGACGATATATCGCACAAAGAGCGTCGCCAAGACGATACCTATAACGGGGTATAGTAGGTAGAGGAAGTGGTAGGTATCGACATCAAACCAATTGACCAAGCCACTCTTTATGAGGTGTAACAACAGTTCAAACAGATAAGTTGCCAAACCCGCCAAAGCACCAACCACAATAGCGAGGATAAGCAACATCTGTCGCTCGGTCAGACGCTTTGTGATATCGAGAAACCAACGATAGATTTTTTCTCGGTTGGCTTTGCTTATGTAGTTGGAGTTTTCTATCATTGCATTTTAGAAAACAATTAAAAATTAAGAATTAAAAATTAAAAATTGTTTTTGTGATAAACCTATGTCGAAAATTTTACCACTCTTCGGTTGCACTTTTGCTTGTGATGATAATTTTTGCAATTATATTAGATATGTCTTGATTTTCTGTATAAATACTTTTGAATTCTACATCTGTAATATAGTCAGCCTTGTATAGTAGGCGTAACCAATACTCTGTTTCGTATGACTCTTTGAGAGCGATATTCATTTTAGAGATAAAATCTTTGCGAGACTGAGCGTGCATAGCCTCCTTGATATTTGCTCCGATGCTTGTACCACATCGTAACACCTGTTTCGACATAACATTTTCACGATGCTCGTCTTGCAAATGTTTATATAGATTTACTATGCGCACAGCAAAGTCGAAACTTTTATCTTCTATTAGATTGTCGCTTTTCATTGCATCTCTATTTTTTCAACCATTCGATGATTTTCTTGACAAAACATGTGGGTAATGCTATCATCAATATAATCATAATCCAGAAAGAGAAATTTCCCATGAGAGTATAAGTTTTCTAATTAGTAGCAAAATTGAAAGTGTAAAAAAATAATTCTCAATTCTCAATCCTCAATTCTCAATTTGAAGATTCTCTGAATCTTTTTGCTTGTTCTGCAATCAGCTCCTTGTCCTCAAAGTAGTTAATCTTCATCGCCTCGCGGACATCGTGGAGCGTTGCAGCAGCCGTTGCACGGGCCTCTGCCGTACCCTTTTCGAGGATGGCGTATACCTCCTCAATCTTCTGCTCCCACTCCTTGCGGCGTGCGCGAATAGGCTCCAAAATCTCCTCCAATACAGCAATCAACAACTTCTTGCACTTTACATCGCCCAAACCTCCACGGCGATAGTGCTCCTTCATCTCGTCAAGGTTTTTGTAGTCAGGCAGATACTTCTCGAAATGGACATCGCAGCAGAAGGCGTCTAAGTAGGTGAATACGCAGTTACCCTCGACCTTGCCGGGGTCCTCGATGCGGAGGTGGTCAGGGTCGGTGTACATCGACATCACCTTCTGCTTCAACTCCTTCGGAGAGTCCGAGAGGTAGATGCAGTTGCCGAGCGACTTCGACATCTTCGCCTTGCCATCAGTTCCCGGCAGACGCATACAGACACAATTCTCAGGAAGGAGAATCTCCGGCTCAACGAGTGTCTCGCCGTATGTTGAGTTGAATTTGTGTACAATCTCGCGTGCCTGCTCAATCATTGGCTCTTGGTCGGCACCCGCAGGTACGGTTGTGGCGCGGAATGCTGTAATATCCGACGCCTGCGAGATAGGGTAGGTGAAGAAACCGACTGGAATACCCTGCTTTTGGGTTGTGTCGCCCTCGGCGGTATTCTCCGAGAAGCCACGCAGCTGAATCTCCGCCTTTACGGTAGGGTTGCGCTGCAAACGCTGCACCGTAACTAAGTTCATATAGTAGAAAGCCAACTCGGTCAATTCTGCCACTTGCGACTGAATGAAGATTGTCGATTTTTCGGGGTCAAGACCGCACGAGAGGTAGTCGAGAGCCACTTCGATAATGTTCTGACGCACCTTTTCGGGGTTGTCGAAGTTGTCGGTCAAGGCCTGTGCATCGGCAATCATAATAAATATCTTCTCGAACTCGCCGGAGTTCTGCAACTCTACACGGCGGCGCAACGAGCCTACAAAGTGTCCCAAGTGTAAACGACCTGTTGGGCGGTCGCCAGTAAGTATAATTTTTCCCATATTACTATATTTTTTGCCATTCGCCATTAGTCATTGGCTATTAGCTTTTTCACTCTTTCTGTGCGCGTGTGCGCATAATTGCACAAATATACAAAATAATTGAGAATTGACAATTGATAATTGACAATTAATGGTATTTTTTTATAATTGAGAATTGAGAATTGAGAATTGAGAATTAATGCTATTTTTTTGTGCCTGCGGCGCAATCCTGCTTTCAACTACTCACTACTCACTACTCACTACTCACTACTCACTACTCACTACTCACTACTCACTACTCACTACTCACTACCCACTACTCACTATTATATAGGTATCGGTATTTATACCCAAATTGAACATTTTTGTTGCCATTTGAAATATATTTGTTATATTTACAACCGATTTGTATAAAAATGTAATATGAAAAGAGACCTTAAACCAAGAGACCATTCCCTTCCGTTGAAGGCGTTTCGTTCTTATTTGCAGTTTGTTAATTCGTGGTTGTACTTCCGCAAGGAGCATGTCGTAGGTATCGAGAAGGTGCCTGTCAATGGTACACCATTAGTTATCGTTTCTAACCACCAAAATTGTTTGAATGACCCTCTGTCGGTTGCGATGAATATGACCGACCGAAGAATAAATTTCATTGCTCGTGCTAATGTCTTCAAAAACCCTGTTGCAGGTGCATTTCTCCGCAAGATAGGATTGTTGCCTGCATATCGTATGTCATACGATGGTTATGCGTCGGTGGCTAAAAATAGAGCTACACTCGATGCCGCAGGCCAAGCCCTATTCGAGGGCGAGAGTGTAATGCTCTTCCCTGAGGCAGGCCACCAAGACAAACGCTGGCTCGGAACATTTAAAATTGCATATTTGAAGATTGCATTCGATGCAGCTGAGAAGTTCGACTTCAAGCGAGATGTGATGGTGTTACCTTCGTGCAACCACTACTCGAACTACTTCCACGCGCGTACGGATATGTTAATTCGTTTTGGCGACCCTATTTCGTTGATGCCATACTACGATAAGTACAAGGAGAATGCTCGTGCAACTATGTTGGAGATTAACGAGATTGTACGCGAGAAGATTAAGGAGCTGATGTTGCACATAGACGACTTGGAGCACTACGACCAAATCGACTTCCTCCGCGAAACGGGTTATGGTCGCAAGTATGCGATGGAGCACGGTTTTAACTTCAACTATCTCCCTTCGCGATTGCTCTCCGACCAAAAGTTGGTATCGGCACTGCAAGAGGCTACGAACGAGCATCCTGAGGAGATGGAGCAGATATATAAGGATACTGCCGAATTTGCCGCAGGATTAAAGAAGTTGCACATCCGCGATTGGCTCTTCATCCGTGATACAAAGTGGCCTGCTGCTGTGTTGCGAGGCTTGGGTCTTATTCTTCTATTCCCGCTATTCTTTGTATCGATTATCCCAACAGGACTCTTGTTCCTTATCCCTAAGATATTTATCAAGAGACTTATCAAGGACCATATGTTCGACTCGTCGTTCCATGTGGGTGCAAGCGTCTTTGTTTCGGTGCCTATCTGCTTTATCTTGCCGATAGTTCTCTTGTGGGTATTTGCAAACTTCTGGTGGGCTTTGGGCTATATGATAGCATTCCCATTTATGTTTGTGCTGGCTTGGAACTATATGCGTCTGTTCTGGAAGTTTGTCGGAACCTGCATCTTTATCAAGCGTAGCAACCGCCCTGTAATCAACAAGTTGCGCGACCTTCGCACAAGCATCTACAACAGATTGGACAATCTGTTAAAATAATTGACAATTGATAATTGACAATTGATAATTAAAGGTATAATTTTCTAATAAATGCGCAGGATTGGCGTAATATCAGACACGCACGGCACCTTCGATGAGGTGCTGTGCGATTTTTTGCGCGATGTAGATGAGATTTGGCACGCAGGCGATATCGGCTCTATCGAGCTGGCCGAGAAGATAGCTGCATTTAAGCCGCTACGCGCCGTCTATGGCAATATCGATGGTGGCGACACTCGCTACGCTTATCAACCCTTTGCACACTTCCGCGTGGAGGATGTTGATGTGCTGATAACTCATATTGGCGGCTATCCGCGCCACTATTCGCCGCAGGCATTACAGAAAATTCAGGCGTGTCGCCCGAAGATTTTTGTTTCGGGACACTCGCACATCTTGCGTGTCGAGTACGATAAGATTTACGACCTGCTCCACCTCAATCCGGGCGCCGCAGGGTGCTACGGCTTTCATAAGGTCCGCACCGCACTGCGCTTCACGATTGACGGCAGCGATATCAAGGATATGGAGCTTGGCGAATGGCCGAGAGCAGGACATAAATAAAGAGAGCCTCAAAAACTCTCTCTATTTATTATGACTACAAACTATTGACTTAAAGCTCTTCCACCTTATCCAAGATTGGGGAGAAATCGGTCCAAGTATTGGCAAACTCGTCATACGACAACTCGGTATCTCCATCTTCGGGGACATCCGAGATAACCTTAACCGCCACAAGTGGCATATTGTCACACATCTCGCAGGCGATGGCGATAGCGCCTATCTCCATATCGAAAATTGCCTTTTCAACGCCAAATCGAGCCTTAATCTCTGCGACCGACTTAGCATTTACGAACGAGTCGCCCGTAAATACCGTAATATCGTCAGTGCCAAGCAGAGGGCGTGGGTCACTAACCTCCGGAATAAATCCTTCGGGGATATCGGCATCGTGATACTGCACACGGTTAGGTACGACCACCTCGCCCTGCTTAAAGCCGAGTGTTCCTGCGGCGTAGCCAATAACAGTCACAAGGTCGTATGGTTGCTCCGCCTGCAAAAGATAGCGTGTAATAGTGGCAGCCGCAGCCGCCTTACCGATACCACTAAATGCTACGGTGTATCTATTTTTAAGTGTATCACCCTTGCGCTCAATAGCAAGGCGTATGTTTTTGTTTTCGCGCTCGGTAGGAGCGACAATTAAAATACTCTTCATATTTTAAAATTGAGAATTGACAATTGATAATTGACAATTAATGGTATTTTTTTTAAAATTGATAATTGACAGTTGATAATTGACAATTATTTTATATTATTCTTTATCTTTTCGGCATCGGAGGCTATCTGCTGACGCAACTCCTCGACCGAAGAGAATTTCTTCTCATCTCGGATTTTTTCGTAGAGTTCAACTCGCAACTTCAATCCATAGAGTAATCCCTGAAAGCCAAAGAGGTGCGTTTCGAGCAGTCGCTTCGAACCATCAACCGATGGTCTTACACCCACATTTGTCATTGCCGAATACTCCTTATCTCCAACAAAAACCTTCGAGCAATAGACGCCATTTTCGATATCGAGCGCATCGTCAATAGCGATATTCGCAGTCGGGAAGCCCAACTTGCGCCCCAATTGATTACCCCCTATAACTATGCCCTCAACTACCAACATTGCACTAAATCTCCTTGGTTAGTTTGCGCACCAACGACACCTCCGAGAAAAACTCCTTGGCAAATACGCGCAAAACGGTGTAAGATGGTACGGCAATGAGCAATCCAACAATGCCTCCCACCGAGCCTGCCATCAAGATAACAATAAATATTTCAAGCGGATGAGCCGACACCTTCGAAGAGTAGATTGTAGGCTGCAATACGAAGTCGTCGATGCCCTTAACTACGCATATTGTGCTGAGTATCACGGCGAGCGTATATGCTATTGTGCACCCCTCGATAGGTGATACGATACCTATAAACATAGATACCAAGACTCCAAATGCAGGTCCTGCGTATGGAATGACATTCAACATACCCATAATTACTGCTATAAAGCAGGCATCTTCAACTCTCATACCGAAGAGCAGCAACACTACAGCAATAATGCTCGAAATGATAAGGCTCTCGGTGAGCAATCCCGTGAAGTAACGCGACAACAAGAGTGATACCTTCTCGATTGCACGATGTACATTCTCGGAGTACTTGTCAGGGAAGATAGCCGACACCATCGAGGAGAAGAGTCCATCTTCTTTGAGGAAGAAGAATGTTATGAACGACACCGAGAATATCACTATCACTGCCGACATACCCATATTTATAATTGACGATACCACCGAGTTTACGGTGTCATAGTTCAAAAATTTGCGTAGGGTAGAGATTATAATATCCGATATCGAGAAGTGTGTTTCGGGCAGTACAAATATTGTCGAGATGTAGTTTTGCAACCTCTCCAAAGGCTCCTCCACACCCTCCAATGCCGAGCGAAGGTCGAGCGACGAGAGCTCGTAGACCTTGCCTGCAACCAGAGGTATTATTAACGACAAAAGGCCACCAATGACCAACCACAGCAAGGCCAATGTGATAGCCGCGGCCAACCAGCGTGGCATTGCAAGACGCTTTGTCTTGATTTTGCAGAGTAGGCGCACTAATGGTCGTCCTACGATAGCAAAGAGTGCCGATATAAGAATGTAGATGACAACCTCGCGGAAGTACCACAATAGGGCACCAACAGCCACAGCGACTGCCAATCCCATAACCCATCGCAGAAAGGTCTGCAAGGTAAGACTATTATTTACGCTATTTCCCATCAAGTTTTCTGTTTTCTGTTTTGCGAACTCCCACCCTTGTCAAGGCGTAGGTGAAATTAGAGGTTATTAGGGGATATTAGAGGTAGTTAGAGGTACGCTATAAGTTTTTAACTACTCACTACTCTCTACTCACTACTCACTGTTCCAAGTTCTCCTCTTCCGGAGTTTCGAGCGACTCCTCTGCTACGCCGCCAATGCGAGCAATAGGGGTTTGTGTACCAACCACCTTGTCGCCAATCTCGACAAGAAGCTTTGCGTTCTTAGGCAATAATATATCAATGCGCGAGCCAAACTTAATAAAGCCAAAGACACTATTTTGCTCCACCTGCTCGCCCACCTTAACATACGACACGATGCGTCGTGCCACAGCACCTGCAATCTGGCGGAACAACACCTCGACGCCCTCTTTGGTCTCGACAACAGTGGTAGTGCGCTCGTTGTCGGTCGAAGATTTCGGATGCCAAGCTACCAAGAAGCGGCCGGGGTGATATTTGAAGTATTTTACAAGGCCTCCGACAGGCGACCAGTTGATATGAACATTGGTGACAGACATAAAAATCGACACCTGCATCTTCTCCTCGCCATCGAAGTATTCGTCATCTTTCACTATCTCGGTAACCACCACACGGCCATCGCAAGGCGAAAAGACAAGGTCGCTATCGTGAATACGCACACGGCGAGGGTCGCGGAAGAAGGAGATAATAAAGAACCAAAATACCAACAGTAGTGCCGAAAGTGTAATGATAAGCCAAGTCAAATCATTTGCTTTCAGCATATAGAATATGAGAAACCATATCGCCAACAGTACTACGCCCGATACGGTTATAATCTTGAAACCCTCTCTGCTAATCTTCATAATAAGGCGGTTTTATCTGATTTAAGAAAACGATACTACAATAAGGTAGAAAAATGCAAATGGCACTGCAAGATATAGAGCGTCAAAACGGTCGAGGAAGCCTCCGTGTCCTGGCATCATAGCCCCAGAGTCCTTCACATCAACTTGGCGTTTAATCAACGACTCGACCAAGTCGCCCGCTACACCCGACAATGCGGTAACAAGTCCAAGACCTCCCCAAATAAGCAGGTTGCCACCGAAGAGGTGTCCGAACAATACTGCCGCGCCAACTGCGCCAATCAAACCTCCGAAGAAGCCCTCCCACGACTTCTTAGGCGAGATACGCTCGCAAAGGCGATGCTTTCCGAGTGTTATACCCACCAAGTACGCGAAGATGTCATTTACCCAAATAATACCGATAAATGCCAACATTGCCAATCCCGACCACCTATCGACGAGCTGTTGCGGAACAAAGAGCAACAGCGCCATCGGCAGTGCAACATATATAACGCCCATAAATGTTGTTGCGATATTAGCTATCGGAGTAGGGCTTTTGCGCCACAGCTCGCATACGAAGGTTATAGGTATAATCAACATCGTGTAGAGCAATGCTCCCAGCACGATACGCCCCGTAGTCTCAGTAGCAGGTGTGCCCCACTGCAAAAATACTGCAAACGCCAAGCCGAAAAGAGCCAACGATGTTGCGATACCCACGCTGTACATAGGTTCCGCATTTGCCTTGCGACACAAACCGTAGAACTCCACAAGTCCGCCCAACATAATCACTGTGAACAGCGCACCTGCACTCCACTTCGACCAGAGCAACGCCCCCACAACAACGAGCAGCAACACCACGCCACTCACAGTTCGCACCAACAAATTCTTAAATTTCTCACTCATAGTTTAGGTTAGTTTTAACCAATTATCAATTGTCAATTTCTTTGGCTGCGCCTTTGCGTTTGCCGAAGATGCGCTCCACATCCTCGGTAAATACAACTTCGCGCTCCAAGAGTAACTCTGCCAACTCAATCAAGCCCTCACGATGCTCGTCAATGACCTTCTCGGCCATTGCTCGTGCCTTTGCAATCAGAGCTCGCACCTCATCGTCAATCTGCTGCGCTGTGCGCTCCGAATATGGCTTTGTAAATGCCATATCGCTCTGACCTGTCGAGTCGTAGTAACTCATCGAGCCTACCTCGTCGCTCATTCCGTAGTACGCCACCATAGCGTAGCACATCTTTGTTACGCGCTCCAAGTCGTTCAATGCACCCGTAGAGAGGTGTCCGAAGAACTTCTCCTCGGCAATACGACCTGCCAGCAACGAAGCTACCTCCTCCATCATCTGCTCGCGCGTGGTAATCTGTCGCTCCTCAGGCAAGTACCACGCAGCGCCCAACGCCTTACCACGCGGAATGATAGTAACCTTGACGAGTGGGTTGGCGTGTTCGAGCAACCACGACACCGTAGCGTGTCCCGCCTCGTGGTAGGCGATAGTCCTCTTCTCCTGCGGAGAGATAACCTTATTTTTGCGCTCCAAGCCACCGATAATTCTATCTACCGCAGCGAGGAAATCCTCCTTACCCACCGACTCCTTGTTGTGGCGTGCGGCAATCAGGGCCGCCTCGTTGCAGACATTCGCAATATCGGCACCCGAAAATCCCGGAGTCTGCTTTGCTAAGAAGTCGCGGTCTAAATCCTTGTCCAACTTTAACTTGCGAAGATGAACATCGAAAATCTCTTTGCGCTCGTGCAACTCAGGCAAACCGACCTCAATCTGACGGTCAAAACGACCTGCACGCATCAACGCCTTATCCAAAATATCGGCACGGTTTGTTGCTGCCAAGATAATCACGCCGGCATTGGTCTGGAAGCCGTCCATCTCGGTAAGTAACTGATTGAGAGTATTCTCTCGCTCGTCATTTCCCGAAAAACCTGCATTGCGACCACGCGCACGACCGATAGCATCAATCTCATCTATAAAGACGATGCACGGAGCCTTTTGCTTGGCTTGGTCGAACAGGTCGCGTACACGCGAAGCACCAACACCCACAAACATCTCCACGAAGTCCGAACCCGAAATCGAGAGAAATGGAACATTTGCCTCGCCTGCCACAGCCTTTGCCAGCAGGGTTTTACCCGTTCCCGGAGGACCTACCAACAAGGCACCCTTCGGTATTTTTGCTCCGAGTTCACGATATTTAGGGGCATTTTTCAGAAAATCGACAATCTCCATAATCTCGACTTTCGCCTCCTCTAAGCCTGCTACATCCTTGAATGTCACACGCTTGTTGGCATCCTCCTTGTCGAACTCCTGCGCACGCGCCTTTCCTACATTCATAATGCCGCCCTGCGGACCTCCACCGCGCGACATACCGCGCATAATGAAGAACCAAATGCCGAACATTATAACCCAAGGCAACAACCCCATAAGCCACGAGTCGTACCAAGGTTTCTCATTCTCGAATGAGAGCACTACACTATTACCAGTCTGCTCCTCTGCCTTCTCCAAATCGGCTTTGAACGAATCTACCGAGCCGATATTGAAGTAAAACTGATGCCCACTTTTTGGCAGTCTGCTATAACGCAAATCGCGCTCTTTATACTCTTCGGACTTGCCCTCTTTCAGCACGACACGCGCCTCGTCGCGATTGACGACCACAATCTTCTCGACATCGCCAGCTGCGACCATCTGCTCCACCGCAGCCCAATCGGACTTTACGGGCGCACTCTCCTCGTTATTAAAAATCCAAAATCCGATAATAACGAGTGTTATTGCGCTCCACAACCACATGATATTGGGGCGCAGCATATTGATATTTCTCTTGTTTTTTGCCATAAAAAGTTAAAAATTACACATTATTCCACCCTAATAACGATTTTTAGGGCGGATAAGTATATCCAAAAGGTGAGGTTTACTCTTCACTTTCGTACTTTACGCACGGAGCATCAGCCCACAACTCCTCCAAGCGGTAGTAGTCGCGCAAGTCGCTCTGGAAGATATGCACGATAACATCGACATAGTCGAGAGCCACCCACAGACCTGTCTGCTTACCCTCGACACGCCAAGGATTTTCGTGCAACTCCTCGTAGACCTTCTCCTCGATGCCGTCAGCGATAGCTGCCACCTGTGCCGTAGAGTCGGCATTGCAGACCACGAAGTGCGAACATATCGCACCATCGAAGCCCGACAAGTCGAGTGATACAATATTCTTACCTTTCTTATCCTGAATACCCGCAACAATGGTTTCAATAAGTTTTTCCATAGCCATTTTTAAGCAATATATATAATTATTGTGCGAATATAATAAAAAAAGTTGAGAGTTGAGAGTTGAGAATTGAGAATTTCCCCATTTTTATTAGATTTTTAGCTTTTTCAGAGAAAAAGGAGCTATCAGAAATACTCTAATAGCCCCTAATTACCGCTAACGACTCTATTTGTATTCGGAAATCGTTGTTCTCAACGCATCCACAATCGACTTCTTCACATACGAACGGCGCGTAACGAGTGCAATTTTGCGCGATGAAGCACCCTTGAAGAGTGTCTTGACCTGTCGTTTTCGCTCCTCAGGAACGAAGTCGAGAGCCATCTTCGGAATGATGGTCATCAGCGATGTGTTATCCACAATTCGCATCAGTGTATCGAGCTGTCCCGACTCGAAAGTATAACGCGAGGGGAGTGCATTTTTCGCCTGACAAAGTTCGATGACTTGGTCGCGCATACAGTTGCCCGACGAGAGCAAAACCAACTCCGACATCTTGATATCTTCGAAGCGTACATTCGACTTGTTATACAATGAGTTACGAGGCGATACATAGGCATAGAATTTATCGTCGAATAGCTCATATTCGATAAAGTTATCGCCACAAGTGCCACCTGCCACCAAGGCTACATCTATTTGGTCGCGGTTTAGTGCCTCGACAACATCGGCAGTCTTCATCTCGCGCACCTCGATTTCGACCTTCGGATAACGCTGTACAAACTCAGGCACAAACTTATGCAGAAGGTATGGCGCAATGGTCGGAATAACGCCCAAACGAATTTTTCCCGAAATCTCGCCTTTTATCTGCTGCACAACCTCCTTGATAGAGTGAAACTCTCGCAGCGCGTTGCGCACCTGCTCCAACACAACCTCGCCTGCCTCGGTCGGCACAACGGGCTTTTTTGAACGGTCGAGCAACATCACACCTAACTCCTCCTCCAACGCCTTAATCTGCATAGAGAGAGAGGGTTGCGTTACAAAACAGTGCTCCGAAGCAATCGAAAAACTACCAAAATTAGCAACCGCCAAAAGATATTCGAGTTGAATGATTGTCATAGGTTTCTGCTTATTACTTACGGCAAAGGTATAAAAATAATTTATGATTGCAAAAATCTGGATTGATAAGAGCTTCTTTGCCTTTCGTATAAAATGTGCTACACAGCCAAATTGTCTAATTTCGTTGTCGTTTAAAGAGCTGCTAAAATAATCCCGAAATAATTTTTAGTGCAATCGCTTTATTTACAGAGAAATATATCGAGGATAATAAAAATTATTAAAAATTTTCTTCAAAATACTTGCACAATCCGAAAAAAGCCCCTATATTTGCACTCGCAATTCGGCTCCGTAGCTCAACTGAATAGAGTACTTGACTACGGATCAAGCGGTTCCAGGTTTGAATCCTGGCGGAGTCACGAAGCGGCAGTCCAATGGGCTGCCGCTGTTGTTTTGTGTATGTGTGGTATAATTATTTCGTTGCCACGAAGAACAAGTCGAAACACTCCATTCCCACCTTGTACGGCACAATAGAGTAGTCCGACATTACGATAGAGTCGGTGAGCGAGGTGTTTTTCTTGTGGAGCGACCTACGATTTAGACGGTTTAACACATCGTACGGAAATTGCAACAGCTTGCGAGGCAGGCGATGTTGGAGGTCGAGAATATCGAAACGGGTGATTTTGCGCACGCTCTGGCGGTTTTTGCGGTAGTACTCCATAATCTTCTCGTTGCCGACCACGCCATACGCCTCGACCTTCGAAAAGTGGCACTCCAACAGATTGCGCAACTCGTCAGCATTATACTCGCGCACATGCCAAGGGTTGCGAGTGAGCGACATCGGGGCGTTGGGAGTCGAAACAACAAACTTTCCGCCCGGGCGCAACACACGCGCCACCTCACGCACAAAGTCGATATCCTCCTCGATATGTTCGATAACCTGAAACGACACCACCGAATCGAACGAGCAGTTCTCGAAGTCGATTGGCGGCACCTCCATATCGTAGTACTCGACATTTTCGAGTTGGAGAGGCACAGCTGGCAACTCCTTGTCGATAGAGATGTAGCGTGTCGCCTTCGGAGCAATTACCTCCACGCCATAGCCCGAGCCGGTGCCTATTTCGAGAATATCGCCCTCGACCAACTCGGCAGCGTGATGATACGCCAGCACCGAACGCTGGAACACATAATTATCTGACTTTTCGAGCGATACACGCTCTGCGGTTGCAACTTTTGACATAATTTTAGCTTTTAGCCATTGGCTATTTTAATTGACAATTGACAGTTGATAATTGACAATTAAAGGTATTTGATTTATTTACCGCAAAAATAAAAATTTTTGCTCACAATACCACAAGTATAGAAAATTATTTCTAAATTTGCATTGCAGTCCTCGGATTGCAGACATTTTATTAGTGAAAGTGTTTCGCTAACCTTGACGATAAAATTTGGCGATTTTACAAAGAGCAAGGATAAGCAACAACACTCTACACCGCATTTGGTATATCATTTTCTATATA
>SUZP01000022.1 GCA_015059865.1 Rikenellaceae bacterium
GTCACCGAGCCGACAACGCCTTATGCAGCAAGTGCTTTTGATGCAAAAATCGTATCGAATACCTACGATACCGACAAAGGGTGCTGGGTGATTAAATTTGATAATACGATTACTTCGATTGGATATGAGGCATTCCGTGTTTGCACCTCGCTGACAAGTGTTACAATCCCTAATAGCGTTACTTCGATTGGAGATTATGCATTCGGAAATTGCGAATTGCTGACAAGTGTTACAATTCCTGATAGCGTTACTTCGATTGGAGATACTGCATTCGGTGAATGCACCTCGCTGACAAGTGTTGCCATTCCTGATAGCGTTACTTCGATTGGAGGTTATGCATTCTCTGATTGCACCTCGCTGACAAGTGTTACAATTCCTGATAGCGTTACTGAGATTGGAGAGTGGGCTTTCGCCTATACCTCGTTGACAAGTGTTACAATCGGCAATGGCGTTACATCAATTGACGGAAATCCATTTTTTTGTTGTCCTTCATTAACAGCGTTTTATGGCAAATATGCATCGGAAGACAATCGTTGTCTAATTGTCGATGGAGTGCTATATT
Organism: Rikenellaceae bacterium; assembly: GCA_015059865.1. GTDB lineage: Bacteria > Bacteroidota > Bacteroidia > Bacteroidales > Rikenellaceae > Alistipes. The sequence continues at coordinate 563 of SUZP01000022.1, forward strand.
CATTTGCGATGGCAGAATTAACGGAATACACAATCCCTGATGGCGTTACAAAAATTGGAGACAAAGCATTTGCCTATACATCTTTGGAATATGTGACGATTCCTAGTAGTGTTACTGAAATTGGAAGAGACGCATTTTATGTAAGTAGAATAACCAATATAATCATTCCAAATAGTGTTACAAAAATTGAGGAATCGGCATTTGGTAGTTGTCTTTCACTAGAACATGTAACACTTCCTAATAGCCTTATTTCAATAGGAGATAGAGCTTTTTATTATTGCTCTCTTACCAGCATAACAATTCCAGATAGCGTTGCTTCGATTGGAGAAGCTGCATTTGACTTCTGTTTATCACTGACAGCATTCTATGGTAAATACGCATCGGAAGATAATCGTTGTCTTATTATCGATAATGTATTAAACTCATTTGCGATAGGTTGTGGCGCAAAAGAATATACTATTCCTGATGGTATAATTTCGATTGGGACTCATGCGTTTTACGATTGTGCTTCGCTAACCAGAGTAACAATTCCTGATAGCGTTACTTCGATTGGAGATTGGGCATTCTCTGGTTGCACCTCGCTGACAAGTGTTACAATTGGCAATAGCGTTACTTCGATTGGAGAGAGGGCATTCTATGATTGCTCCTCGCTGAGAAGTGTAACAATTCCAGATAGCGTTACTTCGATTGGAGATTATGCATTCAATAATTGCATCTCGCTGACAGAGGTTTACTGTAAGCCGACAACTCCGCCGACAGCAGCAGGTTATTATTCTCGTTGGAATACATTCGATAACAACGCTTCGGAGCGTAAAATTTATGTACCACACAGTTCAGTAAGTGTATATAAGTCTACGCAGTATTGGAGCGATTACGCGGATAGTATTGTAGGCTACGACTTCTAAAATAACAAATGGTAATGGTATTAAAAAGATGCCGAGCAGAATTTTCTGCTCGGCATTCTTTTAATTCTCAATTCTTAATTCTCAATTTTTAATTTTTAATTTTTAATTAGAACGCCACCTCCGGTGCTTTCTCTGCGCCCTCGGTTGTGGCGGTAAAGAGTTGCTTCTTCTCGAAGTCGAACATCTTGGCAATCAAGTTCGATGGGAAGGTTACGGTCTTGGTGTTATAGACTTTTACAATCTCGTTGTACTTGTTGCGAGCGACGGCAATGCGGTTTTCTGTGCCCTCCAACTGCGCCTGTAACTCCAAGAAGTTCTGATTTGCTTTGAGGTCTGGATAGTTCTCCGAGATAGCAATCAAGCGACCGAGAGCCGTTGTAACCTGCTGTTGCGCAGCAGCATACTCTTCTACATTTGCGCCACCTGCCAACGCCTTTGCGCGAGCCTCTACCACTTGGTCGAGAGTCTCCTGCTCGTGCTTTGCATAACCCTTAACCGTTGAAACGAGGTTAGGGATAAGGTCGGCACGGCGCTGATACTGCGTCTCAACATCTGCCCAAGCAGTCTCTACGCCCTGTCCGAGCTTTACCAATGTGTTGTAAGTTGTCCAACAATAGCCACATACGATAACTACCAATGCAGCCACAATAATCCAAATTGTCTTTTTCATAGTTCTGTTATTTTTTGCTTTTAGCCATTAGCCATTAGCTGTTAATTAAAATAAATATACCTTTAATTGTCAATTCTCAATTCTCAATTCTCAATTCTCAATTCTCAATTTGGTTTATCAAAACCTCGATCCTGCGCCTCCGCCACCGAAACTACCTCCGCCGAAGCCACCACCAAAGCCTCCGCCTCCGAATCCGCCACGGCCACCACCGCCAATAATAACTACGGGAGCTTTCTCGTGTCGCACACGCTTTACGAACGAGTGTCCACAGTCCGGGCAAACAAATGTCTGGTCTATAAGTTGGAGGGTGCGAGTATTCTTCACGATTTGGCTGTTGGTCTGCTTTATATGGTGCTTTCCGCACTTCGGGCAACGATGCGCTGCGCGATATATGAAAAATACCAACAAAACTAACAGCGCAAAGAAAGCGAACATTGTCCCGAAAAGAGCGAGAATCTCCCCTTCGGTCAAATCATCTTCATTGCTTGTTGGCAACTCGCCCGAAGAGAGCAGGGTAGCTGTTGCTGCCACACCATCGACCATACCTTTGTCGTAGTCGCCTGCGCCAAGAGGTCCGACCATATAGCGCTGCTGAATACGCTTGCAAACAGCATCAGGGAGTACGCCTTCCAATCCGTAACCCGTAACGAAACGAATCTCTCGCTTGTCGAGCACCAAGATAATACCCAAGCCATTGTCGGCCTGCTTGTTACCTACGCCCCAACTCGAAAATAGTTCGTGTGCAAAGGTGAAAACATCGTCAGATGCAATATCGTTTACTGCTACAACAGCCACCTGAGCAACGCCCTTTGTGCGCAGTGAGTCGCAGGCGAGGTCTATCGCCCGAACAGCCTCAGCTGAGAGGATACCATCAGGATTTGAGGTGTAGCGATGACGGTCGGCAAGTTGCACATTCGGCACCTCGCTGACACTATATGGCTTGGCCATTACAACCGCATAGGTCGTAACTATAAGCACCAAAAATGAAATCAATCTTCTCATAACACCGCAAATATATAAAAAAATAGTATTTGTTGTTTTTGAAATCGCAGATTTTTACTATCTTTGTGTCATTAACGCAAATGATTTTCAAAAAAGTATAAACCATGGTAATTTTAGTATTGAACTGCGGTAGCTCGTCTATAAAATATCAGGTGCTTGATATTGAGGCTACCACAAACAAACTGCTCGCAAAGGGTATTGTCGAGCGTATCGGTCTGCCTATGGGCGACCTTGTACACAAACCCGTAGGAAAGGATAAGTTCGCTCTCAGCCAACCAATTCCTGACCATACAACAGGCATCCGCCTTGTGCTTGACGCCTTGACAAATGGTGAGCATGGCGTTATTGCATCGCTCGAAGAGGTTAAGGCCGTAGGTCATCGTGTTGCTCACGGTGGCGAGTACTTCGCAGATAGCTGCGTTGTTACGGAGGAGGTGAAGGTCAAGATTAAGGAGCTCTTCGCCATTGCACCTCTCCACAACCCTGCAAACTTGGAGGGAATCCTCTCTATCGAGAAGGTGTTGCCTGCTGTTCCGCAGGTGGCAGTGTTCGACACCTCGTTCCATCAGTCCATCCCTGCAATGAACTACTTGTATGCCCTTCCGATGGAGTACTACGAGAAGTATCGCGTGCGTCGTTATGGCTTCCACGGAACGAGTCACAAGTTCGTTGCAAAGCGTGGTGCTGAGTTCTGCGGTCTTGATATAGCGAACTCGAAGATTATCACCTGCCATGTCGGCAATGGTGGTTCGGTAACGGCTGTCTTGAATGGCAAGTCGTATTGTACCTCGATGGGCTTCTCGCCTGTTGATGGCTTGGTTATGGGTACTCGTTGTGGAGATGTAGACCCAAGTGCAGTGCTCTATATCGCCGAGAAGGAGGGTATGGACTTTGCTACAATCAACACTATGATTAACAAGAAGTCGGGCGTAGAGGCAGTATCGGGTGTATCGAGCGATATGCGCGATATCGATGCCGCATACGAGGCAGGCAATGAGCGTGCAATCCTCGCTCGCGATATGTACTTTGACCGCGTTAAGCAGTATGTCGGCAAGTATGCAGCGATGATGGGCGGTGTTGATTTGGTGGTATTCACTGGTGGCGTAGGCGAGAACTCGCCTGAGTTACGCGAGTGGGTATGCAACGATATGGCATTTATGGGTATCGAGCTAAACAAGGAGTTGAATAAGGGTATTCGTGGTGTAGATACACTCATCTCGTCCGAGAATTCGAAGGTTAAGGTTGCCGTAATCGCAACTAACGAGGAGTTGGTTATCGCACAAGATACTTACAGACTAATCAACGATTAGTTAATCAAAAATTAAGAATTAAGAATTAAAAATTAAGAATTGAGGGTTGATAATAGAGTAAAATACCTTTAATTGTCAATTCGTCAATTGCCAATTATCAATTTAATATGAAACATTTATCAGAAATAGTAGAGGCAGCTCGTGCGCGTGGTCGCAAGCGCCTCGCAGTGGCATACGGACAGGACTCGCACACTATCGAGGCTGTTTACGATGCGTATAAGGATGGTTTGGTAGAGGCTACACTCTTTGGTGATAAGGAGATTATCGAGAAGACTTGTGCCGAGTTGGGTATCGACGCTTCGATTTTTACAATCGTAGACGAGAAAAACCCTGCAAAGGCGGTGTCTGCCGCAGTTAAGGCTACCGCAGCAGACGAGGCAGATGTCTTGATGAAGGGTTTGGTATCGACCGATGTATATATGCGCGGTATCATCAAGGAGGGACTTCTCCCACCAAAGGGTACTTTGAGCCATGTATCGGTGTTCGAGTGGGCTGGTTATCACAAGTTGCTCCTCGCTTCGGATATCGCAGTGTTGCCATTGCCAGATTTGAAGACCAAGCAGATTCTTATCAAGTATCTTGCACAAGTTGCTAATACCCTCGAAATCGACACTCCAAAGGTTGCTTGCATTGCAGCGATGGAGTTGGTAAATCCTAATATGCCGGCTATGGCAGAGGCTGCAATTCTCTCGAAGATGGGCGACCGTGGTCAGCTCGGCAAGGTGATTGTCGATGGTCCATTGTCGATTGACCTTGCTCTCTATCCTGAGGTTGTTGAGCATAAGAAGTTCAAGGGCTCGGCGGTTGCGGGCGATGCAGACTGCTTGTTGTTCCCTAACTTGGAGTCGGGCAATGTATTCTTCAAGAGCGTGTCGCACATTGGCGGTGGCGAGTTGGCTGCTATGGTTGTTGGTGCAACCAAGCCTTGCGTCTTGACTTCGCGTGGCGACTCGGCTTTGTCGAAGAAGTATTCTATTGCTTTGGCTTGCTTGTCAGCAAAATAGCCAAAGACTATAATTGACAATTGAAAATGGACAATTGACAATTATGGTGCTTTGCAATTTATTTAAGATTATTAAGTAGGTTATTGATAGTGTAATTAAAATACAATTATCAACTATCAATAGTCAATTATCAATTATTAAAAGTGAAACTTTTAATCTTGAACGGTCCTAACCTCAATTTGCAGGGGAGGCGTGATAAGTCGGTATATGGTGCGGAGACCTTCGAGGAGTTTATTCCTCGACTCCGCGCTGAATATCCCGATGTTACTATTGGTTATGCCCAATCCAATATCGAGGGCGAATTGATAGATGCACTCCACAAGGCTGAGGGCGAATACGATGGCGTATTGTTCAATGCAGGTGGCTATACTCATACCTCGGTGGCGTTGCGCGATGCGATAGATGCCGTGTCGGTGCCTGTTGTCGAGATTCACATCTCGAATGTGGCGGCTCGTGAGGAGTTCCGCCATACATCGCTTATCGGTGCTACCTGCGTTGGTACTATCGCAGGTTTTGGCCTTGGCTCGTATCGTTTGGGTGTAGAGTCGTTTATCAAGAGATAGACCGTTAATTGTCTGCTTAATGGGTGATAAACTCATAAATAAGGTGGCAACAGGTGTTGCATGGAGCGTAGCCGAAAAGCTATGCTCTATGTTATTACAGATGGTAGTGAGCATCGTTGTCGCTCGCCTGCTTGCGCCAGAGGATTTTGGTGTGATGGCGATACTGACCTTCTTTACTGCTGTGGCATTGGTGGTTGTGGATAGCGGATTTTCGCAGACATTGTTACGCAAGAAAGAGCCGACAAAGGATGACTACAAGTCGGTATTTCTCTTTAATGTAGTAGTATCGGTAGTTCTCTATATACTCTTTGTGGCATTGTCGCCATTATTGTCGTACTATTACAATTTGGCTGTTATCTCAAAGCTTGCTCCCGTACTATTTTTGTTGCTACCCATAAATGCGTTAGGCATAATTCAGAATACAAAGCTGTCGCGCGAATTTCGCTTTGGTCTATTATCGCGAATAAACTTCGCGTCATCGCTCGTCGCAGGTGTGGTGGCTATTGTGGTTGCCGTGTGTGGAGGTGGTGTTTGGGCTTTGGTGGCTCAACGCCTTGCTCAGATGACCACACGAAGTGCGCTTCTGTGGTGGCTCGGAGAGTGGCGAGGCGAAGGCTCATTCAGTGGTCGGGCGTGGCGCGATATGGCTCCATTTTCGTTCAGACTGATGTCTACGGATGTGGTGTCTGCCATCTATAATAATGTGGCTCAGCTGTTTATAGGTAAGGTCTATTCGACAAATACTCTCGGCTACTTCAATCAAGCACAGAAGATTAAGGATTTGACCGTGCAGTCGGCCGTACAGTCGGTGCAATCTGTCACCTATCCAGCCTTAGCAAAGATTAAAGAAGATGGTGCTAAATTTGCCGAGAGTTATCGCAAGGTGCTATTAATCAATATTTTCGTTATGGCTCCTGTGGCGGTCGGAATGTCGGCTGTGGCCGAGCCGCTATTCAGAGTACTGCTTGGTGAGAGATGGATGCCTACGGTGCCATATTTCGAAGTTATAGCCTTGGCAGGACTCTTTTATCCGTTGGCAATGGTGGCATACAATGTCTTGAAGGTGCATAGCAACGGAGCGATAATCTTCCGTTTGGAGTTGCTGAAAAAGGCGATAATGACGGCGGTGTTGGCCCTGACAATTCCACACTCTACAATGGCTATCGCTTACGGCTTGGTGGCGATGACTGCGGTGGAGTTTGTCGTGAATTTTGCAGCGACAAGAGTCTATACTCAGCTTTCGTGGTGGCAGATGTTGCGCACCCTTCTGCCTTCGTTGCTACTTACGGCAATGATGTATGTGGCGGTAAAGGCGGTGGGGTATTATAGCGCAGATTTTGCTCCTATTTGGCAATTGCTTTTACAGGTCGCAACGGGGATTGTTGTATATCTACTTGGTGCGTGGGTGTGTCGCATGGAGGCTTTCAAAGAGTTTGCTAAAACTATTAAAGGGGTATTGAAGCGATGAGAATGTACGGAGAGTTTGACTTTATAGAGTCGATAAGTGAGATATTTCGCTCGATGCCGAGCAATGGCTTCGAGGGCATTGGCGACGACTGCGCCGTATTGCCTATTGGCGGCGAGGAGGCGTTGGTTTTCACTTCGGATATGCTGAATGAGGGTGTTCACTTCTTAACAGATAAAAGCACGCCGTTTCAGATTGGCTACAAGTCATTGATGGTTAATATCAGCGATGTTGCGGCTATGGGAGCAAAGCCCGTAGCGACATTGTTGTCGCTGGCATTGCCGAATGAAAAGTTTGGCGAGTGGTCGGCGGAGTTTATGCGCGGCTACAAAAAGGCATCTAAGAAATACGGCGTAAAACTCATTGGCGGAGATACCGTAGGCTCAAAGTCGGGAGTCTGCATCAGCGTAACGGCCATCGGTCGTGCGCCTATGGCGAACATAAAACGCCGTTCAGCCGCCAAAGTTGGCGATGTTGTAATGGTTACGGGCAAGTTGGGCGCATCGGCAGCAGGTTTGCGCGATGTACTGGCTGGCAAACTATCAACCCGCAACGCCAAACTCCATTTGATGCCCGAAGCGCAAGTGCGCGAGGGTGAGTGGCTTGGACAGCAAGCCTCTGTGCACGCAATGGCAGATATTTCAGACGGCATAGCTTCCGACTTGCAACATATTATCGACAAGTCGAAGAAGGGAACGATAATTTCGGAACAAAATATTCCTATCGCTCGCGGTGCATCGTTCCACGATGCAATATGCGGTGGCGAGGATTATCAATTGATTTTTACGGTTGATAGGCGCGATGCCGAGGGATTGGCGCAACGCTTTGAGGAGCAATTCGGAAAACCTCTATATAAAATAGGTAGGATTGTGCGCCCGAACTACGATTGTTACAGTATTGGTATTGAGAATAAGAGTGGAGAGGTGATGTATAGCTCGGCAGGTTGGGGTGGCTTTAACCACTTTGGCTTTGAGGATTAATCCTCCACGATAAAGACCTGCTCGCCCTTTGCCTGCATAAAGTACTTCTCGCGAGCGTATCGCTCCAAGAACTCATCGTTTTTAAGATTTTCGATAAGCAGACTATCGCGACGGATACTCTCCTCGTAGATAGCCTTCTCCTTGTTGAGTTTGCGGATATCTATCGAGGTGCTTATAAGTGATACAAGTGGGCGACCAATAAGAATTATGCCAAGCAACACAGCCGCAGCGATATTAATGCGCCACATATACACTCTGCTCTTGTAGAAGGCCAGCTCGATTCGCTTGCCCATCTTCTTGCTAATCTTCATCACCTTGTCGCTTTTAAGGTATTCTCATATATTTGTGGCTCTGAATGGAGATACTCCACTTCGGATTGCGCTTGGCATACTCCACAAGCAGAGGCATAATCTGCTCCGAAACGCTCCATTCGGGTTGCAAAAAGAGCATACACCTTGCACCAACCTTTGCTGCACACTCCTCAGCCCACTTCAAGTCATCCTCACACTGGATAATAACCTTCAACTCGTCAGCACGACCATACGCTTCTTCGAGGGGGGCCGACTTGCGTTTTGGCGAGAGGCATACCCAATCGAACTCGCCTGAAAATGGATGCGAGCCCGATGTTTCGAGAAACATTGCCAAACCACGCTCTTTAAGGGCTGCGGTAAGGTGGTCGAGAGGGTAGAGCAGTGGCTCTCCACCTGTGATAACGATAGATTGTGCAGCACACGCCACAGCGCGCTCGACAATCTCCTCGATAGCTGTCGGAGGATACATACGCGGATTCCAAGTATACTTGGCATCGCACCACGCACACCCCACATCACAACCTCCAAGTCGAATGAAATAGGCTGGCTTTCCAGTGTGGAAACCCTCACCCTGAATTGTGTAGAAATCCTCTACAAGCGGCAACTTGCGACCGCCCTCCAATACCATCTCGTTAGTCATTTGCAAGGACATATATATCTTTGAGATTGCGCCCAATCTGGTCGTAATCAAGACCATAACCAACTATAAACTCGTTACCAATCTCCAATGCGCGATACTTGATAGGTATATCGTATAGATACTTTTCAGGCTTAAAGAATAGGGTGCATACCTCCACCGAACGCGGATTGAGCGAACGAATATAGTTCAACATATGGTTGATACTGTGACCAGTCTCGACAATATCCTCGACAATGATGATATCGCGACCTTCGATATCGAAGTCGATACCGAGCTTCTGCTTAATCTCGCCCGTCGATTGTGTCCCTTCGTACGAGGATATTTTCACGAATGTAATCTCGTTATTAAAGGTTGTCTTGCGTACAAGGTCGGCAAGAAACATATACGAGCCACTCAGTACACCCACAAAGATTGGAGTCTCTTTACAGTCTGCGTAATCGTTATTTAACTGCTCGGCAACCTTTGCCACCGCCTTGTCTATCTCCTCGGCAGGTATCATAACCTCGAAGGTCTTATCATGGAGGGTAACTCTTTGTTTCATCGTGTTAGGACTTTTTTTATTATTGCAAAGATAACGATTATATTCTTATTGCAGGTATCTTACTACGCTAAATTTTCAATCTGCTTATAAATATCTCGCAGACGGTCTGCCATAAAGTATTGTAAGACGAGTCGCGAAATGATATAGAGCAGAAAGGCTAACCACAAGGCGTCATTGCCGATAAGAGGGAGTAGGGCGTAGTAGACAGCAAAGAATATTATTGTAGCCCACACCATCGAGTTACGCATAGCTCGTGTGAGCGTAGCACCTGCATATACGCCATCCAACATAAACGGCATAGCTGCAAATAGCGGAATTATCACAATCCAACCGATATATCGCTTGGCAACGGACAACACCTTTGCAAGCTCCTCCTCGGAAGCGTTACCAAGGAAGGCGGTAAAGAGCTCCTCCCAACCTGCTAAGTAGAGCGTAATGGCGATAGCCGCCGTAGCAAAAGTCCACACTACGCAGTAGCGCAGACACTTTTTTAGTGATGCGAGGTCTTTTGCTCCGATAAAGCGACCTGTCATAGCCTCGGCGGCGTATGCAAAGCCGTCGTTCATATAGGAGAAGAGCATCAACAACTGCATCAGCACACTATTTACTGCCAATATTGCATCATCCCCCATTCGTGCCGAGGCGGCAGTAAAGAAGGTATATACTCCGACATTGCAGAAGGTGCGGACAATAATATCTCCATTGACCTTGAAAAAACGCTTCATCGAGGCGAAGTTCAACACCTCACGCAGTACGATTGGTCGCATCGTCTTGCGGAAGTATATATATATAAGTGCGCTTGCAAGCACCAAACCTATCCATTGCGAAACGACCGAAGCGTAGGCAATACCCACAATACCAAGGTCGAACGAGTAGACAAACCACCAACCAAAGAGGATGTGCAATCCGTTTACGGTGATTGATACAGCCATTGGGATTACGCCATTCTGCATACCCACAAACCAACCATACAGACCGAACAACAATATACCCGCAGGTACAGCCCAAATGCGTGCAAAGAAGTAGTCGGCAACAATCTCATCGCCACCCATAAGCCACAGTGACAGCTCTCCGAGTGGGCGTTGAAATATAAGTACTATTGCGCTTAATGCTAACGAGATAACCACTGCGCGTACTAACATTGCTGTTGTTTCGTGGAAGTCGCCTGCTCCGTAGGCTTGTGCGGTCAGACCGCTTGTTCCCATACGAATAAAGGAGCAGTTCCAATAGATGAAGTTGAAGATGGATACTCCGAGTGCCAACGCTCCGATAATCTCGGCCGAGCCACTCCAAGTGCCGACAATACCTGTTGAAACCAATCCCATCAACGGAACGGTTATATTGGATATAATATTTGGAATCGCTATGCGAAATATCTCTTTGTTCATCTCCTGATTCTATATTTTATCTTTGTGGCACCAACTCCACCTTCAACTTACACTTCGAGGATGGAGCGATGGTTGTTGAAAATCCTACACGGCAAGTACCCCTATTTTCGCAGTCGTACGATCTCTTAGGAGCATTGCTCATGATGTAAGCCTTGACACCCTTCGAAGGCGATACAACGCGTAGAATAACCTCTTTGCCCTTCGATTTTAGAGTTATGGTGCGGTTGTTAATAATCTCTGCCTTGGCGCGAGTAACCATATTCCAACGCACCTTGCACTTGATGTTTTGACTCTCCAACTCGTCTATACAAGTGACTTTGTCTTTGCCATTGATGTAGATTGTGCGGTAGGCCTTCGATACATCGTTATATAGCGACGAGAGGTCGAACTTCGCGCCATGGCGGACTTTCGAGTTGTAGACCTTATCCATGGTCGCCATACCCTTGACATTGTGCAACTGCTCGTTGATAGTGATGTTGTTATGCGAGTGATTGCCAAGGCGAAATACTCGCCATCGGTCGGAGTTCTGTTTTTTGCTCCATAAGTTGATACCTTTCGACTCCAACGAGTGGTAGTTCTGCGAGCCGAGGTCGCTCGCCCAGCGCACACCGCCCCATTCGTAGACGAATGAGCCTGAATCCATATGGGCGTGATTGTTCATCGGAGTACCACCCTTGGCTGCGAGGTAAGAGCCGTTCTTATCTTCGAAACTACCGCGGTAGATGAAAAGAGGTTGTACTCCCTGTCCATACCAAAAATTTCCCTCGATAGGTTCGCACTTTTTCAAGTTGCAACGCGCAGCAAACAACATCGCTATCGGAGTGAGTCTGCCACAGCCACGCACGCGCTTATTTTCGAGTAATCGTTGGCGGTCTTGCCATACGAGCGACATATCCCCCGTTTCGCAGGCAAACCAGTAGAGGAATGGATTTATTGCACCGCGAGAATTTCCGCTGTCGGAGAAGTTGAAGCTTTCTCCCATAGGACTCTGCATAAAGTTCATAAATTTGGCGGATGCTAAAAATCCGGGAGCCTTCTCGATGTCGAAACTTGTACCAAATACCGAGCGTAACGACTCGATAAGCAGCACTTCGAACGATGTGCCGTAATCCCAATAGCCGTATCCCTCAGGATATACGCCATCTGGACCATAGCTTGATTGAGCCTTCGGATTACTCTCCAAGGAGCGCGCAATCAGCTTCTGAGCCTCCTCAGGTATACGCTCATAAACAGCCAAGGCGGCCATAATAATACCTCCATTACAGACTTGGTTCCAGTTGTTGTCAGCACGATACCACCACATCTTTGGCTTTGCTGCACGCAAACCTTTCTCAATCAAGGCATCCTCGATAATCTTGCGGCTTTCGGGCGATAGCCAATTGTAGAGCCAGTCGTAACCAAGAGCCAAGGCGGTCATCATCTCTGCTACATCAAGGAAGTGCGAAGGATTCCAATCGGTAAAACTTGCCGCAGCCAACATCTCCTTCTCTGCACGCTGTGCATATTTTACATCTCCTGACAACAGATACATGTAGGAGCCGTATGTTACTCGTTCCAATACATTGCGCGATACTGAAAGCAATCTTTTACCTATCTTTTTGCGCTCGCTTACTGACAAATCAAGGTGCTTGTCTGCTCGCCCTTTGATTATATGGTGTATTCTGCGCAGTGGCGCATCGTAGATAACTCGCTGTCTTACAGCATCAATATCGCCATTCTTTAATATTAGGCGAGGGTGTGATGGTAGCTTTGTGTAGTCGGGAGTAGGGTGCGCTATCGCTGTAAAAGATGTTAGTACAACCAAAAGGAGAAGAACTCTTTTCATATCGTAGGTTATTTTTCTTCTTTTTTAAGGCGGTCGTAAATCTCTATGCATACCCACGCATCGGTAGCTGCATACATCTGCTGCTGAGGCGTGAGTTGCTTGGCTGCCCAATTACTCAGTCGCTGTGCTTTCGAGACTCTCTTGCCGAGAACAATGCCCGAAATCTTGCGAAGGCTCTTATCCTCGATACCGTATTTTGACACCTCATTTTGCAGGTCGATAAAACCTCGTGCTGTAAAGTGGCGCAGACGATTGAGGGCAGTAATATCATTTTTTACATCTGCACCTACCTTTGCAATCTTTTCGTCTGAAAGTATCGCCAATACCTCGCGTGAGAGAGGCAACTTATTCAGACGAATAAGATAGCAACACTCCTTGGTTGAGAGTTGGAGTAGGGCAACCTTGTTTGTCACTCCGGCTGTAAACGAGGGGCGTGTTTCGGTGTCGAAACCTATAAGGCTTTGGCGAGAGAGCTCTTTGCACGCCACGACGAGCGCATCGGCGGTCTCTACGACCTCGATACGCCCATCAAAGTGTACAGCCTCTAACGCCGCTACATCATCATTTGATATGTTAGCAACAAAAGACACTCCTTCTACTTGCGTTTTGCTCTCTTCTGCTCCTCACGAACCATAGCCTCCTGCTGCTGCATCAACTGCTCGTAACGCTGCTGGAAGCGCGACTTTTTACCCTTGGTATTCTTTGCGCGGGCGGTCATCTTAGCACGAATCTTATCATCGTTCAGGGTGAAACGGATGATTGTTGTCTGCAATATTGTGATAAGGTTCGACAACAGGTAGTAGTAGCAAAGACCACTCGCATAGTCGTTGAACCAGAACAACATCATTGCAGGCATCATATAGACGGTCATAAACTTCATACCTGCCATCTGCGGCTGCGACGAGCCCTGCTGCTGGAAGTTGATGTATGAGTAGATGAACATCACGATAGTCATCAACAAACAGAACAATGATATATGGTCGCCATAGAATGGAATGTTGAATGGCAAATCGAGAATACTATCGTACGACGAGAGGTCATCACTCCACAAGAATGACTTACCACGCAACTCGATACTTGCAGGGAAGAAGCGGAACATCGCAATCAGGATAGGCATCTGTATCAACATTGGCAGACAGCCACCCATAGGGCTGATGCCAGCCTTGTTGTAGAGAGCCATCATCTCCTGCTGCTTCTTCATTGCATCCTCCTGACGAGGGTATTTTGCATTCAAAGCATCAATCTCTGGCTTGATAACGCGCATCTTCGCAGTCGAAAGATAACTCTTATAGGTCAATGGGAAGATTACCAACTTAACCAATAAGGTCAAAATCAATATGATAAGGCCAAACGATGCGATATATCGCTGCAAGAAGTCGAATACAGGGATTACCACCCAACGGCTGATGTAGGTCGAGAAAATCCAACCGAGAGGGATAATGCGCTCCATTTCGAGCGACTCGCCATTGTTGTCGGTCAGCTTCTTCAATACCGAGAACTTGTTAGGTCCGAGGTAGAACGAGAAGTCATACTTTGAGGTCTGTGGCGTGTAATCCACCGATGACGACATCGCAAAGTCTTTGATATAGCCCGACTTTGGCTCTGCCGTAGCGAACGATATCTGCGGCTGACGCAATACATTCGAGCGACCGATGAGAGCCGACGAGAAGAATTGCTGCTTGAACGAAACCCAATCCACCGAGGCTGCAATATCATCCTCCTTTGTAGATTCGGAAATGCCTAAATCTTCGACATCTTTCTCGCCGGGGAAATGATAAACGAGGGTGGTGTATGTATTCTCATTCTTGAAGCTTCGCTCGTTTTGATAGGTGCGGTTACGCCACTCTACGGCGATGCTCTTCTGGTTTGCCATCATTGGAGCAAGTTCATTCAGTCGTACCTCAAAGTCTACCAAATAGTCGCGCTCCGGCTTCTGCTCATTGTAGATGGTGTAGATATGCTCGATAGAGCCATTGCCTACGGGCAGGCGCATCGTTACGACCTGCTTGTCGCCAAGTTGCTCAACGGGCAATAACTCAAAGTTGCGATATGCGGTTGCTACCTCTACATTGCGCATATTCTCCTTCAAGTAGTAGGACATATTGAAATATGCTGACTCAGGAGCAAAAAGATGTACCAACTCGTTGCGCTCCTCCTTTGGGGCATACTTGGTGTAATCCTTCAATGTTACATCCACAATCTGCGCTCCGAGGGTAGAGAGACGAATTTGCATCACATCATTCTCGACAACGACCTCTTCAACCTTCTCGGCATCGCTAACTAACTTTGGAACATTGCTATTTGCGCTCTTTGCGTCGGAAACTTCTGCCTCAGCCTTCTGCTCGGCAGGTGTATCGAGAGCCTTTGATGCCTGCTCGGCAAGTTGTTCAACCTGAGCCGCCATCTGCGCCTCCTGCTGTTGTTGTGCTTGGTAGTTCGCGTAAAACATATAACCTACGAACACCAAGGTCATTAGGATAAAACCAATGATAGTACTCTTGTTCTCTTTCATCTTTTTCTGTTATAAATCTGTTTACTCTTGTGAATCAATTAACTTTACACGCTCAATAGCATCTGCCATATCACGCTTTGCTCGTGCAATCTTCTCCTCTACGGCAGCAATCATAGCCTCGGCACCCTTCGACTTCGAGAAGAAGCCAATATTATTCTCCAAAGTCTGAATCTCCTGTTCGAGCTGCTTTACGCGGTTGTAGAGCTTCTCGCGCTCGGTACGCAACCCCTTGCCACCAGCCTCGCGCATCGAGGAGACCTTATTCTTGAATCTGCTGAGGTTTTGTTCGCGGTCGGTGTTGCGCACCGAAGCAAAGAGCTTGTCAAGAACAGCCTTGTACTGCTTCTGCAACTCCTCCTTATGGCGGATAGGCACAAAACCAATCTCGCTCCAACGACGCTGGAACTCCTTTATCTCGTCAAAAGACTTAACCACAGCTTGTGCCATCTCCTCCAAGAGAGCCTGCTTAGCTGTGAGGTTAGTCGAGTACTCGTTGTCTATGGTAGAGAAGTGTTGTGCCTTGCGCTCGAAGAACTTGTCGCACGCAGCACGGAAACGCTTCCACACAGCATCGGCATACTTGCGAGCAACTGTTCCCGACTTTTTCCACTCAGCCTGCAATGCCAACAACTCCTCGGTAGCCTTTGCCCAATCCTCGCGTTCGGCAATTGCCTCGGCACGCTCGCAGAGCGAATTCTTAACCTCTAAACTCTTGGCCATATCATCCTTTGCCTCGGTGTAGAAGGCGTGCTTTGCCTCGAAGAATTTGTCACACGCAGCACGAAAACGGTCGTAGACTTTATTGTTCTCCTTCTTTGGTGCGAAACCGATAGTGCGCCACTCAGCCTGAATAGCCTGCATACGCTCACTCGCCTTATTCCACGCCTTATGAGATGTAGGTGGGGTAGCGACAAATGCCTCCACCTCCTCGCAGAGAGCCGACTTGCGCTCGAAGTTTTGCAACTGCTCAGCCTTGATACTTTCGAAGTGCTCTTGATGACGACGATTGATAATGGTTGATGCCGCCTTGAAACGCCCCCAAAGAGACTCCTTGTACTCCATAGCGACAGGACCTATTTCACGCCACTCTTCGTGCAACTTCTGCAACTTGTGGAACGCCTCTATCACTGCGTTCTCCTCAGCAAGAGTCTCGGCCTGCTCGCAGAGTGCAGTTTTAGCTTCGAGATTACGCTTCCAGTCGAGGTCGCGCAACTCCTTGTTAATCTTGACATAGTCGTAGAAATTCTCGATATGTAGATTGTATGTCTCGTATAGGTCGCTCACCTTTGCTTGCGGAACTTGACCTATGGCACGCCAACGAACCTGCAACTCGTGGAACTTCGTGAAAGTGGTATTGAGAGCCTCCTCAGAGTCTACCAACGCCTTCAACTCCTCGATAACCGCGAGTTTAGCTTGATAATTATCCTCCTTCTCCTTGTCGGATAGGGCGGTAGCTTCATCGCGCTTCGAGCGATATATATTGTAGAGCTCCTTGAAGCGTACCTCGGCCTCGTCAGTCTGAGCCTTATACTCAGCATCTGCGCCATTCTCCTCGAAGAAAGCCTTACGACGCGCCTCCATATCGGCACGATGTAATTTATAGAATGCCACCTTCAACGCCTCTACTTCATTGCGCAACTCAGCAGAAGGCTCCTCCAAAACTCTTTCGGCAAGGCGCGTAAGCACCTCCTCTTTGTTTAGCTGAGCAATGTCGTTCACGGCAGTCTCTACCTCTGCGGTTGGCTCTTCTGTTGCGGTAACACACTCTTCTGCGCATACTTGCGGTTCAATCTCTTGTTGAATAGTCTGCTCCTCTACGGGAACTTCGATAGTCGTTTTAGTAGCCATAATATGCTTAATTTAGATTCATACTTCTATACCTTTTAAGGTATAACCCGACAAAGATACGAAAAATAATTGACAAATCAACCATAAAGTTAAAAGTGCAGAGCTAAAAGTTATTTTTTTGACTCCTCACTACTCTCTACTTACTAAAAATTAATTGTCAATTGTCAATTTGATTACTATCTTTGCCCCACAAAAAAATGATGAAACAGTGTTAGGGAAGAGTAAGGATGTGCCGGTATGGCTGGCGTTAGTGCCTATCGTTGTGCTTGTTGTATTACTCGCA
The DNA here is from genome assembly GCA_015059865.1 of Rikenellaceae bacterium. Classification (GTDB taxonomy): domain Bacteria; phylum Bacteroidota; class Bacteroidia; order Bacteroidales; family Rikenellaceae; genus Alistipes. The sequence goes on from SUZP01000022.1 coordinate 17,810, forward strand.
CTTGTTATTAAGGTGTTTGGCTCGGATGCCATAGGTGGTGGTAGTCAGGTGGCTTTGCTTGTCGCCTCGTCGGTAGGTGCACTTCTTGCAATAGTGGTGTGCCGCTGCAAATGGAGCAAACTCGAAGATGCTATCGTAGAGAATATTCGTACTTCGGCATCGGCAATTATAGTGTTGCTGCTTATCGGTGCCATTTCGGGTACTTGGATGTTGAGTGGCGTGGTGCCTACATTGATGTACTACGGATTGCAGATTATCCATCCAAGTATATTCTTAGCCGTTGCCTGTCTGATATGTGCAGTTGTTGCGATTGTTACGGGTAGCTCTTGGACTACAATTGCAACTATCGGCGTCGCCCTAATGGGCGTAGGCGAGGCGCAAGGCTACTCCGAAGGATGGGTAGCTGGCGCAATAATTTCGGGTGCCTATTTTGGCGACAAAGTGTCGGCATTGTCAGATACTACGGTTTTAGCCTCTTCGACTGTGAAAGTTCCTCTATTTGAACATATTAAGTATATGTCTATCACCACAATACCTTCGTTTATGATTGCGCTTGTGGTCTTTCTTGTTGTCAGTCTTACCCATTCGACAGAGGCCTCTGTGCAGATGCAGGAGCTGGCGGATACACTCTCTAACTCGTTTGCTATTTCAGGGTGGCTGCTGCTTGTCCCCGCCTTGACACTGGTGCTTATTGCTAAGCGATTGCCTGCTCTTGTAACGCTCTTTTTGTCGGTCGTTATGGCTTGCGTGGCGATGGTTGTGGCGCAGCCTGATATCGTACGAACTATTGGAGGAGAGGGCGATTTTTCGACCTTCCGTGCCTTGATGATAACCTGCTCAACCTCTACTTCAATTGACACAGGCAATAGTACTATAAATGAATTGGTTGCAACATCGGGAATGCAGGGTATGCTCGACACAATTTGGCTGATATTGTGCGCAATGTGTTTTGGTGGAGTTATGGCGGGCAGCGGTATGTTATCGGCCTTGACTCAACTCTTTGCAAAGTTCGTCTATCGCACGGCGAGTATTGTGGCATCTACGCTCACAACGGGACTCATCGCCAATATGCTTACGGCCGACCAATACATCTCTATTATAATAACGGGTGAGACCTTCCGCGAACTATACAAAAAGCGCGGCTTGGAGGCTCGTCTGTTGAGTCGTTCGATTGAGGATACGGCAACAGTAACATCGGTGCTTGTGCCTTGGAACTCGTGCGGAATGGCGCAATCTACGGTGCTCGGCGTAGCGACCTTGACCTATCTACCATATTGTCTTTTCAACTTGATAAGTCCGCTGATGTCGCTTCTGTTTGCGATAGTAGGCTACAAGATTAAGAGAGTAGTGAGTAGTGAGTAGTGAGTAGTGAGGAAATAGGGGTGAGTAGTAAAAAATAATTCTTAATTCTTAATTCTTAATTCTCAATTCTTAATTCTTAATTTTTCTTGGCTCGGTTGTTGTTTGGTTTGGGTTTGAACTAAAACAACAAATGCTATGAAAAAGACTCTATTTATTATGTTGGCTTTGGGTGCTACCACAGTGGTAATGGCTCAGAGCAATCAAGCACCTGCAAATGCTGTGCTCGTATCACAAACTCGCAGTGGCGATGTTGTAACCACTCGCTACAAAATCCCTCACAACAACGGCAAACACGCCGAATTCGATGTGCACTATGCGATTAATCGTGCACAGATTGTCCCATCTTACTCGGATAATTCGGAGCAAATTTCCGAGTTGAAAGATTTTATGGCACAGACCAAGGATACCACAATGCACATCTCGGCAATTCATATCGTGGGCTATGCTTCGCCTGATGGCAACAGCAAACAGAACGATACTCTTGCATCGCAGCGCGCACAGTCGTTGTATCACTACGCTGTAAACACCTACCACCCTAAGCAGAAAATCGACACCGAGCACAAGACCTTCAAGTGGAGCGATTGTGTCGATGCAGTCGAGAAGAGTGATATTCCGCACAAGGAGCAGGTGCTAACGATATTGAAATCGACTTCACATACCGAGCCGCAGAAGGAGCAGGCTCTGCGCAAGATGCCGGATGCGTGGAGATACCTTGCTACGCACATCCTTCCACAGATGCGCTATGCCGATATCGAATTTGACTATGGTGTGGATGAGTTTGTGACACGCACTACCATAGTGCCTAAAACAGAGCCGGCAAAGCCTGTGCAGACAACACAGCCACAGCAACCAGAGGAGGTAGTAGTGAGCGAGGAGATGGGTATTATTGTCGCTACGCCACGCCACGATGTCGATAGTAAAGAGAATAAACGCAATCAAAAAAAGGCTCGCAAAGCCGATAAAAAGAATATCAAAGGGGGCTACGAGGCTATTTACTGGTAAAAAATTGAGGTTAGACGATAAAAAAGTTCGAAAATCTTTGCATCCTATCCATTTTTTCTTATCTTTGTGCTGTGAAAGAACAATAAAAACTAAGATAAGGTTATGGCAAATTTAAGATTTTTGAAGAAGGAAATTGACTATCGTCTTGAAGAGTTGGTGTTTGATTGCGATATGACAATCTATTTCCGCCCCGATAAGGAGCAAGAGATTTTCGCAATTATGCAGGAGGGTGTGGAGCTTCGAAACGAGCTCTATCACAAAGCTAACAATCCTACCGAGCCTAAGAACTCCTCTCTCGTGCGCAAGTATTATGCAGCTTTCCGCAACGAGATGATTGAGGGTTACGGCAAGTTGTTCGAGAAGTTAAGCGCTCTACACGACTAAGAAAAGGCATTTTCAATATTTTTTAGGCTGCCGACTTTGTGTTGTGCAGCCTTAATTTTGAAATTACAACCCTATGCGCATACTTGTAGTAGATGATGAGATAGACATTCGCGAATTTGTACAGTATAATCTTGTGAAAGAGGGGTATGAGGTGGAGTGTGCCGTAAATGGTCGCGACGCCTTGACTAAGGCTGCCGAGTTCCGCCCACACCTTATTCTTATGGATATGATGATGCCTGAGATGGATGGTCGCGAGGCGTGTCGTGCCCTGCGCGCAAATCCTGCAACAGCAAAGACGATGATACTCTTCTTATCGGCTGTATGCGAAGAGGAGAGCTTGGTGGAGTGCTACGAGGCTGGCGCCGACGACTATATCACTAAACCCGTGAGTATGAGGGTGCTGTGTTCGCGTGTAGCGGCAATAACCAAGCGAATAGAGGGTAGTGAGCAGATTGTTATACCTATGCCTAAATCTTCGCGTTTGGTAGAGGATAGACACTCCTATATCTCCGAAAATGGAGAGGTGCGCTTGGCCGTTAAGGAGTTTGAGATATTGAAATTGTTGCTCTCCGAGCCACGCATCTTTACGCGTGAGGAGATTTTTTGTGCCGTTTGGGGGCAAAATGTGATAGTAGGCTCGCGAACACTCGATGTCCATATTCGCCACCTGCGCAGTAAGATAGGCGACAACCATATCTCCACATACAAAGGTGTTGGTTTCCGCTACGAGGAGTAGGCGTGAGCTTGGGGCGTTGGGCTTACTTCTTGAAGATGAAAAATACTGCCAAGACAAGGCAGGCAAAACCTGCGAGGTGGTTCCAACGGAGCGCCTCGTTTTTCATTATTAGCTGTACGATGACGGCAAATACGGTGAGCGACACAACCTCCTGAATAACTTTCAGCTCCCAAATCGAGAATGGACCTCCGTACTCCATACTGCCAAGACGATTTGCAGGCACCATAAAACAGTACTCAAAGAGGGCTACGAGCCAACTGATAAATATCACAGCGACCAAACCTATGCGCTCGAATTTGCTCTTAAACATCACCTGACCATACCAAGCCAAGGTCATAAATAGGTTTGAACATATCAAAAGTCCTACTGCGGACAAACCCCTTCCAATCATAATCACTTCGTTCTTAAATTGAGAATTGAGAATTGAAAATTGAGAATTAAAGGAAATTTATTTTTTATATCACTTTCGTCTCTCGTCTTTCGTCTCTCGTCTATTTTTTTGTTTTTCGGGTGCGAAAGTATTAAAAATTTGGCGAATTGCGACCAAAATTGCCAAAAAATAGATACCTTCGCGCTATGAAATTTACTTTAATCACAGGAGCATCATCGGGAATAGGTCTCTGCTATGCCGAGCAACTTGCCGCCAAGGGCGAGAATATTGTCGTTGTGAGCAATCAGCAAGAGCGCAATGAAGAGGTTGCGGAGAGCTTAAAGCATCGCTTTGGCGTGGAGGCCGTTGCATTATATGCCGACCTCTCAAAGGCGGATGCTGCCGAGCAGATTTACGAGTGGTGCAAGGAGCGCGAAATTGAGGTTACAACCCTTGTGAGCAATGCAGGTATTTTGCAGTTCGGAATGTTTCTGCACACCAAGCCCTCGATGGCGGAGTTTATCACAAACTTACACTGCATAACCCCCTCAAAGTTGTGCCGACTCTTTGGCGAGGATATGTGCAGCAGGGGAGAGGGGCGCATCTTGATAATGTCGTCGATGTCGGCGTGGATACCATTTCCGACCATCTCTTATTACGCTTCGACAAAGGTCTATCTCAAAAGTTTTGCGCAGTCGTTGTGGTATGAGTTTCGCCCGTATGGTGTAACGGTCACTACCGTCTATCCGGGTGCAGTCGATACACCTCTCTACACGCTTGACGAGAAGTATCGCAAGTGGCTCAGAGCTTTCGGAGTGATGATGTCGGCCGAGAAGTTGGCTCGCGCAGGTATTCGCGCCTTGGAGCGCGGTCGCCGCACGGCAACTCCGGGGTTATTTACGAAGGTAGTCGTTGGTATATGTAGCTTGTTACCTGCCCACGCCCTACTGCCCGTATTGAAAATTCCGGCAATAAAACGAATACTCGCAAAGTTATAATAGAAGTTGTAATAAAATGTAAAGGCTGCTATCCCTCGCGGAATAACAGCCTTTGTTGTTTAACGACCTATTTATTATATAAGGTTTAACTCTGCCTTGATAGCCTCAATCTTGGCATCGAGCTCAGCCTCGACTTTATCGAACTCTTCGACCGAAGGCAACTCAGCCTTGACACCGAAGTAGAACTTAATCTTTGGTTCCGTACCCGAAGGGCGCACCGAGACCTTCGTTCCATCCTCAGTAACCCACTGCAATACATTGCTCTTGTCCTCAATCTCAGGGATAGGGTAGACCTCGCCCGTTACGCGATTTTTAACCTCCAAGGTCTTGTAGTCGTAGACTTCGACAACCTTTGAGCCGAGAATTGTCTGCGGAGGATTTGCGCGGTACTCAACCATCATATTCTGGATGAGCTCTGCGCCATCCTTGCCTTCGCGAACAACATTTACAAGAGCCTCGCGATAGAAGCCAAACTTAACATAGAGGTCTTGTAGCCACTCGTAAAGTGTTACGCCCTTCGTGTCGCGACACCAAGCGGCTGCCTCGGCAGCCAACGAACAAGCCGACACTCCATCCTTATCGCGCACATAGTCGCCTGCAAGGTATCCAAACGACTCCTCGCCACCACCGATATACTTCGATTTGCCCTCGTTCTCGCGAATAATCTTTGCGATATACTTGAAGCCTGTGAGGCAGTTGTAGCACTTCACGCCATACGACGCTGCCACAGCATCAGGCATCATCGATGTTACGATGGTCTTCACAACATAGTCACCATCCTTGATAAGGCCAAGTTCAGCCCAACGAGTGAGCTGGTAGCACATCAATAGCACCAAGGTCTGATTTCCATTCAAGAGTACATATTCACCCTTTGAGTTGCGCAGAGCCAAGCCAATGCGGTCAGAATCGGGGTCTGTTGCCATAGCAAGGTCGGCCTGCTCCTTCTCGGCCAAGTCGATAGCCATCTTCATTGTAGGGCGATTTTCAGGATTTGGTGACGCTACGGTAGGGAAGTTACCATCCAAAACACACTGCTCAGGTACGGAAATCACATTTGTAAAACCGAAGTTTTTAAGCGATGCAGGGGTAAGACGCACACCAGCACCATGAAGTGGGGTGTAGACAATCTTCATATCGTGATAGCGAGCTACGCTATCGGCCGAGAGCTGCAACTTCTTAATCGCTGCGAGATACTTCTCGTCAAACTTCTCGTCGAGGATTGTGATATTCTCGGCATTCTTGCCTGTAAGCACCTGCGATACCTCGGTAATCTTCTTCACCTCCTTTATAATATTGGTGTCGTGTGGAGATGTTACCTGCGAGCCGTCGCTCCAATAGGCCTTGTAGCCGTTGTACTCCTTCGGATTGTGCGATGCGGTAATCATAACACCCGACTGGCAGTTGAGCTCGCGAATTGCAAACGATAGCTCAGGCGTTGGTCGCAACTCATCAAAGAGGAACACCTTGAAGCCATTAGAAGCGAAGATGTCGGCTACACGCTCTGCAAAAGAGCGAGAATTGTTGCGCGAATCGTGAGCAATAGCTACGCGTATCTCTTCGTTAGGGAAGTTGATTTTCAGATAGTTAGCCAATCCCTGAGTAGCAAAGCCGACAGTGTAGTTATTCATTCTATTGGTGCCTGCACCCATAATTCCGCGCAAGCCACCAGTACCGAACTCTAAATCCTTGTAGAAGCTCTCGACAAGCTCCTTTGGATTGTTATCTATCAGATTTTGAACCTCCTTGCGAGTTGCCTCGTCAAATTCCGCACCGAGCCACTTCTCGGCCTTTGCCATAATCTGTTGTTGTGAGCTGTTCATAATAGTTGTGTTTTATAAGTTTTATTTATATGTTTTTAATAAACTATTCAATTTATTGTTAATGCAAATATACAAAAAATATCTTGAAATATAGTAAATCAGCGAGTTAAATTTATTATTATTTTTCGAAGTGAGGATAGAGAGTAATTCCCATAACAAATAATATTAAAAAAACAATAGTTGCAGCATTTTTTTTTCCACAATTTTATTTCCACCTTTGCAAAGTCAAACCGTACAAGATGCGCAGTTTGATACAAATATAATACCCAAACATTTTATAATCAATAATTTATGCTTGCAAACGCAGCGACATATAATGATATTTGGCAAAGCTGCCTGACGGCCATCAAGACAAAAACCTCGTCAGAGGAGTTTGCGAAGTGGTTTTTGCCTATCGAACCACTCGAATTTGATGGTAAGCACCTGCAAATCAAGGTGCCAAGTCGCGATTTTGCACGCATCATTGAGGATAATTATAGCCAAGTGCTAAAACCTGTTATTGCAGAGTTGTTTGGCAACGACACTCGTTTGTTCTACGCTATTCCAAAGAGCAATCGACAAATTGCCGTGCCGAGTGAGAGTGATGCCACCTCTATTGAGCACGCCTTCTCGCCACAAACCAATACTGCAAATATACAAAATCCTTTGACAATTCCAGGCATTCCGCGAATGAAAAATGAGCCATTGCTCAACAAAAACTACACTTTCGACAACTTTATCGAGGGTGAGTGCAATCGCTTGGTGCGTTCTGCGGCAATGTCAATATCGGTAAACCCTGGAAGTCACACCCCTTTCAACCCTCTCTATATATATGGAGATTCGGGCTTGGGTAAGACTCACATCGCACACGCTATTGGCAACGAAATACGCCAGCGTTTCCCTGAGCTCCATGTGCTCTATGTGGCAATGAGCAAATTTCAAGCCCAATATCAAACTGCAAACATAAACCACAATGTGCCTGCCTTTATACACTACTATCAGGCTGTTGATGTGTTGATTTTGGATGATATACAGGAGTTGTCGGGTAAGCCGGGTACGCAAAATGCCTTCTTTAACATCTTTAACCACTTGCAGATGTCGGGTAAGCAGTTGGTGCTTATCTCAGATAAGCCACCTGTGGAGTTGAAGGATATCGAGGAGCGACTCTTGACCCGCTTCAAGTGGGGCTTGTCGGCCGAGATACGCATACCTGACTACGAAACAAAGGTCAAGATTATTCGTGCAAAGGCGGCTCAGTTGAACGCCGATATTCCAGATGATGTAGTTTGTTACTTGGCAGAGCATATCTCGGCCAACATCAGAGAGATAGAAGGTGCAATTTCTTCGCTTATCGCAAACGCTACATTTATGAATAAGCGTATCTCTATCGCTCTTGCAAAGGAGGTTTTGAAGGTCTATGTCTCGTTGTATCAAAAGGAGATAACAATCGACCATATCATAGATATAGTATGTGCCGAGATGAATATCGACAAGGAGCGAATTAGCTCTTCGGAGCGTACTCGCGAGGTTGCCATTGCTCGACAATTAGCAATGTACCTTGCTAAAAAACATACCAAGCAACCTCTCACGAATATAGGCACTGCCATAGGAGGTCGCAATCACGCCACGGTGTTACACTCCTGTAAGACTATATCGAACTTGATGGATACCGAGAAGATGTTCCGTCAGCAGGTTGAACAGATAGAGAAGAGGTTACTAAGTTAAGAGTTGGGGCAAGGTTCTTGCTCCAATTTTTTTTGTTGGCAAAATCCACTACGCAAAGGTTTTTGGCGTTAGAATGGAGTAAATTATACTGAGCCATTGTTACGGCTTCTTATATGAAAATGTTATTTTTTTATAAAAAAATAGTGTCAAAAATATTCAGGTTTTTAAAAATTGTATTATATTCGCACTATAATTGTAATTAATTACAATTTAAAACTAAAAACCTATATATACATATTTTAAGTAACACTAATTCATTAAAAACTAAAATTATGAAAGCGAAAAGATTTTTTGCGTTTGTAGCAGCAGCAGGTATGCTGTTTGCGGGGGGGGGCTGTACACCAGACGAGCCTATTGATGACCTTGAAAAGGCTACTATCTCGGTTTCTCCAACAGAACACGCCTTCACACTAGCTGGTGGAGAGGTGACATTCGAGGTTACATCGAATAGTGCGTGGGAGGTAGAGGCTGATGCCGAAATCACTATCGCACCTACATCGGGCAATGGCAATGGAAGTGTAACTATCACCGTTCCTGAGGCGACAGCTGCGCGTAACATCTTTGTTACAATCACAGCATCGCGTACCGGTTCAATTGGCGGCGTACCTTATCCAACAACAGATAAGGTGGATGTCGTTTTGTTCCAGAATGAGAATGGCGAGGCTAAGTTTGTTACCAATGTAAAGGCAGTGCGTGCCGCACTCAAAGAGGGCTCTATTCCTTCGGCATCGAAGGCTGATGATGCAGCGGCTGTCTCGGCAGAGGTTGCAGCTATGACTCTCACCGCAGTTGTTGTTGGTGAGCCTAATGGCAATTTGAGCAGCAATAGCTTGTTGGCAGTACAGGATAACGACACCGAGCCGGATTCAGGACTTACTCTCTTCTGCGACAATGCAAAGGGTTTAGTTAAGGGACAAGTTGTTACGGTATCTCTTGCAGATGCAAAGGTTGGTGCTTATGGAGGCGTTATTCAGCTCTATACAGCTGCTGTAACTGCTGTTGGAAAGCCTATCGAGGTTACTCCAATCGTGGTAACACTCAAAAACATTCTCGACTACGAGTCGCAGTATGTTAAGGTTGAGAATTTGCACCCTGCACCAAGTGCAGTGGGTAAGAGCTTTGCCGAAGCTGCATCTAGCAAGAATATCTCATTCTTTGATGCTAACTACGACGAGGTTGTCGTTCGTGTAAACAACTATGCTCCATTTAAGGATGATATTATTCCTGCAAAGGAGGGTACTGTGTGTGGTATTTCGAGTGCATACAATGGTACAATCCAGCTTTTGCCTCAGTATATTACCGATTTTGATCTTACAAAAGACTTTGTATTCGATGCTCAGACTGTAACCATCGCCGAGATTGTGAAGCCGGGTCTCTACAAGGTTGAGAATGCTTGGGTTGTAGGCTTTACCGGCAATGGCGTTATCTTGACAGATGCAAGTGGTGCGTTTGTAAATACATATATTAAAGACAATACTCACAAGACTATTGGCGAGAAGATGACTATCGAGGGCGTGGCAAACAACCACCAAGGCGGTTATCAGTTCGACTCTCCAAAGATTACCAAGGTCGAGGGCACAGCAGAGGTTACATATCCAGAGCCTGAGAACTACACCGAGGCTTCGGCTGTTGAAGAGCTCGTAGCAAACTACGGTAGCGAGAATGCTCCATATCTTGCAAAGTATGTGGAGTTGAGTGGTATCGTAAATGTTTCAGGTGGCTACTACAACCTTATCATTGCAGATGTAGACC
>SUZP01000023.1 GCA_015059865.1 Rikenellaceae bacterium
TTGGGAGTATCTGCATTTGCAAAGACTCCAATCCGAGAATTGCTCACAACCGACCAATCAACAATCAAAAACCAAAATGTCAAAGAACAAAAATTATTTTAATAAAATTTATTGCATCAGTAGTAATAATCAATTAAAAAAGAGGCTGTCTCGAAGAGGGTTTAAGCCTTGAAATCCCTCTTGTTATACAACTTCTAAAAAAATGGGAGTGTCTAAAAAACTTGTTAGACACTCCCTCTGCCTTACTGCAAGAAGTTGCAGAATATTATAATCTGCGAAGCTTAACTGTAAAGTGGCGCATCAACTCCGCCTCCCAAACAATCTCCACGCCGCGAGTAATCTCGTCGCGACGGTCAAATACATTCTTCAACGCAGCAGCTATAACGCGCATATGGTTGTCAGTATAGACACGACGAGCTACGCAAAGACGCAACAGGTCGAGACCACCGAAACGATTTTCGCGAGTTACAGGGTCGCGGTCGGCAAGGATATAACCAATCTCGCAACCACGCACGCCTGCCTCCAAGTACAACTCGATAGCGAGAGTCTGTGCAGGGAACTCCTCCTTTGGCACCTTGGTAAGCACCTTATCTGCATCTACGAAGAGAGCGTGACCACCCACAGGGCGCTGATAAGGGATACCATACTCATCGAGCAAGCTTGCAAGGAACTCAACCTGATGGATACGAGTTTCGAGGTTATCGAACTCGGTATTCTCGTCAAGACCTACTGCCAAAGCCTCCATATCGCGACCATTCATACCTCCGTATGTGAGGTAGCCCTCGAATGGGATACAGAAACGCTTTGCCCCCTCGTACCAATCCTCATGGCGAGTAGCGATAAATCCTCCCATATTCACGATACCGTCTTTCTTTGCCGACATTGTCATACCGTCAGCCAACGAGAACATTTCGAGAGCAATCTCCTTGATTGTCTTGTCGGCATAACCCTCCTCGCGAGTCTTGATAAAGTAGGCATTCTCGGCAAAACGAGCCGAGTCGAGCACTACGCGCTTGCCATACTTGTCGGCAATAGCACGCACCTCGCGCAAATTCTGCATCGAAACGGGCTGACCACCTGCGGTGTTATTGGTTACGGTAACGATGATGAAAGGTACTTTTTCATTGTGCTCTGCCAAGGCCTTCTCCAACTTCTTAGGGTCTACATTGCCCTTGAAAGGTATTTCGAGCTGTGTATCCTTCGCCTCGTCAATGGTGCAGTCGAGAGCAACCGCCTTGCGGCTCTCGATATGTCCCTTGGTGGTGTCGAAGTGCGAGTTGCCCGGAACAATCGAGCCCTCCTTCACAAGGTGCGAGAATAATACATTCTCGGCAGCACGGCCTTGGTGAGTAGGAATAACATACTCGAAGCCGGTGATTTTGGTGATGGTGTCCTTCAAGTGGAAGAATGACGAGGAGCCTGCATAGCTCTCATCGCCCATCATTACAGCTGCCCACTGACGGTCGCTCATTGCACCTGTACCCGAATCGGTAAGGCAGTCGATATAGACCTGCTCAGCACGAAGCTGGAAGAGGTTGTAGTTAGCATCTTTCATCCACTGCTCGCGCTCCTCGCGAGTACTCTTTTTGATTGGCTCAACCATCTTGATTCGCCAAGATTCTGCAAAAGGTAGTTCCATAATTATTTTAGTTTAAAGTTTGAAATTAAAAATTTAAAAAGATTTATCTATACTCTCTATTCGTTTGCAAACTGTTTTAGTTGGGCTATCTCCTGCGGCCAAATATCCTCGTTTGGAGTTTCGAGTGTCAGCGGCATCTCCTCAAAAAGAGGCGACTGCGCAATAAAGCGGAAGCAATCCCAACCTATAAAACCCTCGCCGAGCGAAGTGTGCCTATCTACATGCGAGCCGAGAGGTTTCAAAGCATCGTTTAGGTGCATACCTCGCAGATATTTCATACCCACAATGCTATCCACTTGCGCAAAGGTCTTCTCGCAAGCCTCAACGCTCGAAAGGTCGTATCCTGCGGCAAAGGTGTGGCAGGTGTCGATACAGAAACCTACACGCGACTTATCCTCCACCTTATCGATTATATGTGCGATATGCTCCCACGCAAAACCGAGGTTTGAGCCCTGTCCTGCGGTGTTCTCAATGACGGCCGTAACACCCTTTGTGCGGTCGAGGGCCATATTTATCGACTCGGCGATACGGTCGAGCGACATCAACGAGGTAATCTTGCCGAGGTGGCTGCCCGGATGGAAGTTCAACCTATCCAGGCCGAGTTTTTCGCATCGCGCCATCTCCTCGAAGAAGGACTCTCGCGACCTCTCCAACCCCTCACGCTCAGGGTGTCCGAGGTTAATAAGGTAGCTGTCGTGGGGCAAAATCTGCTTTGCCGTATATCCACACTCCTCGCACGCCGCCTTAAATCGTTCGCACTGCTCCTCGGTTAGAGCCGGGGCGAGCCATTGGCGTTGATTTTTGGTGAATAGGGCAAATGCCGTAGCTCCTATCGCTTTGGCATTGCGAGGAGCATTCTCAACCCCTCCCGATGCGCTAACATGTGCTCCAAAGTACTTCATAAATTAAGAATTAAAAATTGAGAATTAAAGGTTTTTATATTATAACTTTGTTTTTCAAATTATAAATATATCAAAAACAATCCATTGTTTTTACCATTAACTGTCAATTATCAATTGTCAATTGTCAATTAAATTACACTATTCCCTCTACATTCCCGTCTTCTGCAAGATGTATATTTACAGCCTGCGGTGTCTTGCTCAATCCCGGCATACGCATAATGTCGCCTGCTAAAACTACGATAAATCCACTTCCTGCATTGAGTTCGATATCCTTGATTTTTAGCGTAAAGCCCTCGACACTGCCATACAACTTCGCATCTCCGCTGAACGAGAATTGAGTTTTGGCTATACATATTGGCAGGTTATCCATACCCCATTTTTCAAGCAGAGCAATCTCCTTTTGAGCCTTCAAGCTAAACTCCACCGAGCCTGCGCCATATATATTCTTTGCAACCTTCTCCACCTTTGTCTTGATGCTATCTTCAAGGTCGTAGGCGTAGTTGAGTGGGGCAGATGGCTGTGCTTCGATAAGCTCGACAGCGGCTTGTGCCAATTCGGCAGCACCTGCGCCACCCTCTGTATAGGCATTGTTTATTACGCAACGAACACCTTGCTCTGCACAATGTCCCATAACCAACGCTATCTCCTCCTCTGTATCGCTTGCAAAGCGGTTGAAACATACCAATACGGTCTGTCCGAACCTCTTCAAGTTGGCGATATGGCGGTCGAGGTTTGCAAATCCTCGCTTCAACCCCTCAGCATTTGGCAGTTTAATCTCGCCCTCAGGCACTCCGCCGTGCATTTTCAGAGCCAATGTCGAAGCGACCAAAACGGTCAAGTCGGGTTTAAGACCTGCCTGACGGCACTTGATGTCGAAGAACTTCTCTGCGCCAAGGTCGGCACCGAAGCCAGCCTCGGTAACTGTGTAATCCGACCACGACATCGCCATACGGGTTGCTATTGCCGAGTTGCAGCCGTGAGCAATGTTTGCGAAAGGACCACCGTGAATAATCACTGGATTGTGCTCCGTAGTCTGTACGAGATTTGGATTTATGGCATCTTTCAAGAGGGCCACAACAGCTCCCGTAACACCTAAATCATCTACCGTAAATGGGGTGTCGTCATAGCGTACGCCAAGCACAATGCGACCAATGCGAGCATACAAGTCGTCTACATTGCGGGCAAGGCACAAAATTGCCATAATCTCCGATGCTGGCGTAATATCGAAGCCCGTTTCGGTAGGAATGCCGTTAGTCGAGCCTCCAAGTCCCGATATGATATAGCGCAACGAACGGTCGTTCATATCGAGCACTCGTCGCCACATAACCTTCTTCAAACCAACCTGCTTCGAGCGATTGTGGTAGAGGTAGTTGTCGAGCAGGGCAGCGATGAGGTTGTTTGCCGAAGTGATAGCGTGGAAGTCGCCTGTGAAGTGTAGGTTTATATCCTCCGATGGCAATACTTGTGCATAGCCACCTCCTGTTGCGCCACCCTTCATACCAAAGCAGGGGCCTAACGATGGCTCTCGCAATGCAACAATTGCTCGTTTGCCAATATGATTGAGTCCCATACCCAAACCGATACTTACGGTAGTCTTTCCTACGCCCGCCTTTGTTGCTGTGATGGCAGTAACAAGAATAAGGTGGCTTTTGGCTATCTTCTTGTTGTCAATTAACCTATACGGTATCTTTGCAATATGTCTACCATAGTTAAACACCTCTGCGGCAGGAAAGCCCACCTCGGCTGCAACATCACGAATATCTTTCAACTTTGTTGCTCGTGCAATTTCAATATCTGATTTCATATTATTATAATTTTTTACTCTATTTTCTCTATTTTTTGCATAATACTCTACAAATATACGAAATTTATAGTTAATTCAAAAAGCTACACAACAAAAATCGCTATCTTTGCGGGGTTATTAATTATTATGGATAAGAAAATCACCATTATAGGACATATTGCGTGCTTTACAGCATACCTTATTTTCGGACTTAACATCATTGTTTGCAAAGATTTAACTTCAAGCAATGCAATCTCGCCCCTCGCCCTTTTCACACTGCGTTCATTGGGCGCAGGTGCTCTCTTTTGGCTCGTCTCGCTGTTTAGGCCAAAGGAGATGGTCGAAAAGTGCGATTTACCCAAAATTTTTGCAGCATCGGTGCTCGGTTTTTTTCTCACGCAGATAACCTTTTTAGTGGCAATTCCACAAATTACACCAATGGACTGCTCGATTGTAGCCTCGCTCTCGCCAATCTATACTATGTTCATTGCAGCATTTGCAATTAAAGAGCCATTATCTGCAAAAAAGATTGGCGGTGTAGTATTGAGTCTATGCGGTATATTGTATTTGATTCTCAATAGTGTTACCTCCACATCGACCGTGGTACAAACCACACCAATAGGTATAGTGTTGATTGTTGCCAACTCGCTCTGCTTCTCGTTATATTTGGGAGTCTTCAAACCCTTGATTAGTAAATACTCGGTCGTAACATTTATGAAGTGGATTTTCCTCTTCTCTACCCTGATGAGTCTGCCATTCTCGATGAAGGAGCTTATCGCAGTAGATTTTGCCGCCTTGCCGCCCTCATACATCGCAGAACTCGGTTTCCTGATTATCTGCGCCACATTCGTAACCTATTTCCTTATCCCGATAGGGCAGAAGCGACTGCGCCCAACACTTGTCAGTATGTACTCCTATGTGCAGCCTCTTGTTGCCATTGTCGTTAGTATCTGCGTGGGTATGGATACATTGAGTTGGCAAAAAATTGTGGCTGCCGTAACCGTATTTTCGGGAGTTATTGTCGTTTCGCGTAGTCAGCATAGGGATATGACAAAATAAAAATCGTTCATTTTTCCCAACAACACTCTAAATATACAAAATTTATTCTATATTTGTATGTTCAAATGACAACAAACAATAAAAAATAGCAGTATGAAGAGATTTTTTACACTTTTTATGACATTTTTGGCTTGCGCTGTCGTTGCAAATGCGCAGGCAACAGTTGAGTCAGCCACTCCTCAGGAGCAGGTCAAGTTTGCCAACGAAGTGAAGACCGAGAAGGCTGCGCCAGCCTTCAAGAGCGAGGCGCAACTCAAAGCCGAGAAGGCAGCTGCTCGCAAGGAGCGCAATACCATTGAGTTCAATGCAACTCTCAATGGCTCACTCTCGCACTTCAACAACCATTGGCGCAAGGTTAATGGAAATACCAATTCGCTGACGGGTATTGGCAATATTCTCTTCACACACAACTACAAGAAGGGAAAGTTTACCATCGGCACGAAGGTTACGGGAAAGCTCGGCTATACTTATAGCTTCCTCGACGAGAGCGAGGGCGAGAGCGATGTTACAAAGAGTCAAGACGAGTGGTTTATCCAGACAGCTCCTGCCTACACCCTTTCGAAGAGTTGGAATGTTGGAGGCTCGGTGTCGTTGCGTTCGCAGTTTGCAAATGGCTTCAATGGCGACGATAAACTCACAAGCCAAGGCTTTGCTCCTGCATACCTCACCCTCGCAGCAGGTTTTACCTATGTATGCCCTAATGCGAAGTTCCCTATCAAGATTAATGTGTCGCCTATATCTATGAATGCGACCTATGTAACAAGCGAGAAGGTACGCGATTTCTTCTATGCCGAGAAATTTGGCACAACTGCTGTTGCGGACCTCACACCTGACCAAAAGAATACCCCTTACGCCTACGGTTTGACGCTCCAAAATGGTGTGCAGCGTTACGAGGGTGGTTCGTCTATCCAGATTGATTTTGACAAGACCTTTGGCAAGAAGGGTGTTTTCCGCTATCGCACTACGCTCTACTCATTCTATGGTTGGATTAACCAAGTGTCGCAGCAGAGCGCAAGCAAGAAGAATGGTATCACCTACGAGAGCATCGCTCCTACTGTGCGTTGGGAGAATACTGTCGATATCAAGGCTACAAAGTACTTCTCGACACAGCTCTACTTCCAGCTCTACTACAACAAGGCTCAGATTAACAAGGTGCAGACACAGGTTGTGCTTGGTGTAGGTCTTGCATATACATTCAAAAATAAGTAATTGCTTAATCGGGTAAGTTAAAACTTTTGGGTGGCTTATTTTTCTTGCGGTGTGCCACCGCATTTACAAATCTACCCACCCCTAAATCCCCTCCGAGGAGGGGACTTGGTCGCCAAAGGCGATAAAGTGGGATATTGCAAAGTTTAACAAAAGACGAGAGAGAAAAATAATTCTTAATTCTCAATTCTCAATTCTCAATTTTTAATTTTTAATTTTTAATTTTTAATTAAATTGAAGGGAGTAGGTAAGCATCTTGTTAGAACGGTTGTTCTACTTTTAATACTATTTGTGGGTTGGTTTGCCGGAGTATATTCAGGCCGACAGCTCACAAATAATCAGGTGCGCATACTCATAAGCTCTCCAACATCGCAAAACGATAAACTTGCGCGTGTACTCTCGATGATTGAGACCGATTATGTCGACTCCATCTCGCGCGACTCGTTGGCCGAGTTGGCTATTCCTGCCATACTTCACAAGTTGGACCCCCACTCCGTATATCTGCCACCTAAACAATTCGAGGAGGCCGACGAGCCTCTCAAAGGCGAATTTGACGGTATCGGCGTGGTATTCAATATGGCAACCGACACCGTTATTGTCCTCAATGTTATCCCTTCGGGACCAAGTCGCAAGGCTGGTGTGCAGGGTGGCGACCGCATCATCAAGGTCAATGACACCCTCATCGCGGGGCAGAAGATGTCGCAAACTGCCGTTATGAAGCGTCTGCGAGGTCCTCGTGGCACACAGGTAAAACTCTCTATCGAGCGCAAAGGCATCAAAGGCTTAGTGGATATAGTTGTTACGCGCGATGCAATTCCTCTGCACAGCGTCGAGGCATCGTTGATGCTCACCGATGATATAGGCTTTATAAAGTTGTCGCAATTCTCTCGCACCTCGTATGCCGAGATTAAGAAGGCTCTTTTATCGTTGCGCGCACAGGGGATGAAGTCGCTGATTTTCGACTTGCGTGGCAATTCGGGAGGATTTCTCGACCAAGCAATTCTCATTGCTAACGAGTTTCTGCCTGCGGGTTCTATGATTGTCTATACCGAAGACCGTAACGGCAAACAGCTCCGCCAATATAGCGATGGCCGTGGCACATCGACAGACTTGAAAATGGTTGTGCTTATCGACGAGGCGAGTGCCTCTTCGAGTGAGATTTTGGCTGGTGCCTTGCAGGATAACGACCGTAGCACCATCGTCGGTCGTCGTTCATTTGGCAAGGGCTTGGTACAGTCGCAGACGCCATTCGAGGATGGCTCGGCACTGCGTCTTACCGTAGCTCGATACTACACCCCAACAGGGCGTTCCATCCAAAAGCCATACACGGCAGGCGATGGCGAGAAGTACGAGCACGACCTTATAGACCGCTTCAATCGCAACGAGTTCTTCTCGGCAGATAGTATTCACTTTGCCGATTCACTTCGCTACACCACACCTAAGGGCAAGGTGGTATATGGAGGAGGTGGCATTATGCCAGATATCTTTGTACCACTCGACACACTGAATGTGACAAAGTACTTCTCGGAGGTTAGTGGGCGTAATATTCTCTATCGCTACACTATCGAGTATGCCGACCGCCACCGCAAGGCGTTGGAGGGGGCAAAGAGTGTTGCCGATGTGAAGAGGTTGCTCGACAATGACAAATCGTTGTTTAATGACTTTGTGCGCTATGCCGAGCGACAAGGCGTAAAACCTAATTGGAAGGAGATAAATCGCTCTCGTAAGATTATGGAGGCACAGTTGCGCGCCTACATCTCGCGTAACTCCGACCTCGAAAATAACGCCTTCTACTATTTCATCTATCCAATCGACCGTACAGTGTTACGAGCAATCGAGGAGCTACAATAGTAGAGGGAGGTATCATTACCCCCCCCCTCAAAAAAACTTCTGTTGAATACCCTCTTTCGAGTTGTGGTACTATTTGGCATCATTACCACTATTTGAAATCATCCACGATACTATCAAAGTTGCCCAAGTCGAATGATTGGTGGCGGCTATAATCTGGTAGCTTAATCTTTATAGTATATGGTCTACCGCTTGCCGTAAAGGAGCAGGTGTACTCTCCTGCGGAGAGTGTAGATAGTACGATTGAGCCTGCACTATATGCCGTAGCCTCGCTGTACGCAACCTCTTTGCCCGAAGCATCGGCTATTGTGCATTGTGTGGCATACGGGGAGCTGAAAGACAAAGTCTTAGTCTCGTTGTCATATTCGACAGTTATATTTTTTGCCACCTCCTCAGGGGTGCAACATATCGGCACTAAGTCATACGCTTGTTCGGAGTTTCGTCGCGCAAGAGTCCACTCTGTATCGGTGTCGCCTTTGTAATATACACGCAGACAATCACCCTCCTCGATATCCTTGTCAATGGTAACATTGTTGTAAGTGTGCGATGTTTTGCCCGGTGCGAGCGTTCTGCTTGCTGTCCAAATGGTATCTTTACCCACACCATTCTTGTCGCAATGGATAACGGAGACTTTTCCATTGAACTCGGCTACGCCTTGGTTGGTAATGCCCACAAGACAACGGAAGCTTTCGCCTTTAACATACTTGGTTGCGTTGGTCGAGAGTCCGTTATATACTCTTCCTGAGGATGAGGCAAAGGAGGCATATCGTAGTTCAATATGGCTACGATATGTAGAGGTGCCATCTTTGTCGGGCTCCATATTCATTACGGCAGCCTGACTGTATCGGTATCCAATTGTAGGCAATAGATAGAAACCATTGCTGCTACCGTTCCAACCGTAGTTTATACTGAAATATCCATCTTCTGAATAGCCGTCTAACACGAAAGCGTGTCCTCCGCCGCTGGAATTGGAGCCGCGGAATATGGTAGGGCCATAATTGACCAAGTTCTTCTGCAAAATATCGGTCCACTCCTCCTCGCTGTACCCAAAGTGTTTAACATAAAGAGTCTGCTTCGAGAAGCCGAAATAGTTTACAAGTGCATTGTCAATCTTGTTAGAAGTAGCACCCGAACTGTCGGCACCAAATTTCATCTGTACAGCATGCCCCATATCGTACATCAACGCAGCCACAGCCTTTCCTTGCTCTTCGGTGTAGCTCCCTTTTTTATAGGTCGACAACATCTTATCATACTCGTATGTACGACCAAGGATATTCTCCGGGATTGTTATCTCGCCGCCATTCTCCTCCTTTGAGACTGTGTAGGATGGCGTAGTGCCCTCGCCCTTCTTTGGCCACTTTTGATAGTGGCAAGCGATAGACATTGCCGTAGCCACACAGCCCGTGATACAGCGCTCGTTGCCATTTACTATGGGCGATTCGAGGTTGAATGGAGCGCCCTGTCCCCATTTCGCTGTTATATACTTTAAAGAAGAGCCGGCTCGGGTTTGTGCTCGCGAAACCGCTTTGATGGTTTTGTCGTTGCGAGCCTCCTCAATTTGCAAACACCACTCCGTCAGCATAGCCCTTGCTCCATCTGCTATATCCTTGGTGTCGAACGAGTTGTCGAGTGAGTAGGCGATAATCTCGCGTTTTGCATGGTCGTCTCCTGCCACAATCACAAAACCGGCCGTATCGGTGCGGTTGTAGATGTAGAGCAGTGCATCGTCGCTTGTGCCTGTTTGCGCGGAACGAGTGGCGTTATCAAGAAGATTTTTCTCCATATCATTACCCACCCACGCGATGTCTAACGATGGGGTAGCTCCACTTCGCGTTGCCGAAGCGAAGAAGTTTGTCGCAATTTCGCGAGCACGCCTCTCGCCGATAGGCGCAGCCGTCAGCGATAATGACAAGGCTAAAAACGGAATGATTAATAGTTTTCTTCTCATTTTATTGTGTATAATTCTAGTATATATTATCTGTATCGCTACCTAAGTTAGGTAGATTAAACGATTCATCCACACTATTGTTTGGTGTCTTGATTTTTATCGTATATGGTCTACTGCTCGCTGCGAAGGAGCAGGTATACTCTCCTGCGACAAGAGTCGCGAGTTTAACAGTACCTACGCCGTATGCCGTAGCTTCGCCGTATGCAACCTCATTGCCCGAAGCATCTGCTATCGAACACTGTGTAGCATAGGGAGAGCTGAAAGACAAGGTCTTAGTCTCGTTGTCGTATTCGAGAGTCGTATTTTTTGCCACCTCTTCGGGTGTACAACATATAGGTATTGAGTTGATTGTTGTTGTCGAGTATGGAGCAGTACGAGTCCAATTCTCCTCATCCCCCTTATAAAAGACAAGCAGCAAATCTCCCTCTTCAATACTCTCTGAGAGGGTTAAGGTTGGGTTCTTACGAGTTTTATAGTTTGGACTTAATGATATGCTGTAAGTCTGCAAAATATCCTTTATCTCGTGATTTTTATTACAATGAGCAATGCAGACACTACCTTGAAACCTACTAATGCCGCAATTTAAAACTGCTATGGAGATTTTGAACTCTGCACTATGCTCATATTTTGTGGCTTGGCTCAACATACCTTTACAATCGTTATAGCCTACCGTAAAGATAGCATTTCGATATGTGGATGTTCCGTCTCTATCTGGAATTGCGCTGAACAGAGCAGCTTGACTCTTGATATATTTGATATCGGGCATAAGATAGAAGCCATTGCTTGAACCTCCCCACCCGTAGTTTACGCTGAAATAGCCCGCATCGGTGTAACCATCCAGCACAAAAGCGTGTCCTCCACCACTGGAACTGGTCCCGCGGAATATGGTAGGGCCATATTCGAATATATTATCTTGCAATAGCTTTATCCATTCACTCTCACTATATCCTCTGCGACCTATGTGGAGCGACTGTTTCGAGTAGTTGAAGTATTTAATTATGGCATTATCAAAACTCTCCAAAGTGGTGTTGGAGCCCCCAGAATGGAACTTGGTTGTGATAGCTGTGCTAACATCGTACATCAGAGCTGCTACGGCTGCGGCTTGCTCCTCGGTATATCCCCCTTTTTTATAGGTTGGCAACATCTTGTCGTAGTCGTATGTACGACCGAGTACATTCTCAGGAATTATAATCTCCCCACATTTTGAGTCCGTGTAACTATAAGAAGGAATAGTGCCTACACCTTGAATAGGCCACTTGTGGTAGTGGCAAACAATAGCCAAAGCCGTAGCACCACAGCCGATAGGAGGTATTTTTTTTGTACCTGCACTATCAATAAGTATAGGACACTCATTCTTATATGGCTCACCTTGACTCCACTTGGCTGT
The DNA here is from genome assembly GCA_015059865.1 of Rikenellaceae bacterium. Classification (GTDB taxonomy): domain Bacteria; phylum Bacteroidota; class Bacteroidia; order Bacteroidales; family Rikenellaceae; genus Alistipes. The sequence continues at coordinate 11,773 of SUZP01000023.1, forward strand.
TTCGTATTTGCGCACAATATTACCAACGGAGGTCGCTGTTCGAGATCTATTTATAGTACGGATGTTGCTGTTGCGTTTTTCAGCAATATCCTTGCACCACGCCTGCAACATCGCCTTTGCCCCCTCGGCCATATTCTCCGTGTCGAACGAGTTGTCGTGCGAGAAGGCAATAATCTCGCACTTGGCGTTATCATCTCCTGCTACAATCACAAAACCGACCGCGTCGGTGCGGTTGTAGATGTAGAGCAGTGCATCGTCGCTTGTGCTTGTTTGCGCGGAACGAGTGGCGTTGTCAAGAAGATTTTTCTCCATATCGTTGCCCACCCACGCAAGGTCTAACGATGGGGTAGCTCCACTTCGCGTTGCCGTAGCGAAGAAGTTTGTGGCAATCTCGCGAGCACGCTTCTCGCCAATAGGCGCAGCGACAAGCGAGATTGAAAGGAGTAAAAATGGTATGACTAACAAAAGCCTCTTCATATTGCGCGTAGAGTATAGATTTAGAAATTTGTTAAATCTAACTCGGTTATACCCTCAATACCATTAAATTTGATATGATTAGCACCTCGTGCATTGATAATTACCTCGTGCGATGAAAGACCATCGATATAGTCGTAGCTCGTTAAAAGGCCTAATATGGAGGTGTTGCCATCGCCAAAATTGATGAAGCCAGATACACTCTCTGCACCCGTAATTTCGGGAACGGAGAGGGTTGTTCCTGTGTGAAGAATAGTTATGGTTCTATACACTACATCGGAGGTCTTAATGGCCTTCATCGGCTTGATATGGTTGCGCTGCACATCTATCTCCTTGTTCGTGCCCTGCACGAAGGTACTGCCATCTGTGAAGTTCACGCTCAACGAAAATCCCTTTTCCATTACGGTAGGCACCAATGCAAAGTAGAAATCCGTAGGGGTACCATTGAGCTGCACGCCATCACCGCAGTCGAGGGTGATGCTACTGCTTTTGAAACACTCGGTCTTATTGTCAATGGATTTCCACAAAATCTCGTTTTCATCGACCTCCTCAAATACAAACTTAGCGATGTTGAATAGGAACTTACCACCAATAGGCGCGCCTGTATTCTCGGTAACCACCAAACTCTTAACTTTCTTGTCGCCCGTAAGGCTTATTCGAAGGAAACCGAGCAAATTCTTAAACTCGAAATTTTTTCCATCCACACTCTCTCCAACGAGTATGTTTGTATTGGGGTCGCTACTACCAGCTGTATAACTCTGCTGAGCAGTATTTGGCGAACAGCAGTAGAGGTACTCCCACCAATCAACCTCGAAGCCTCTGAATGGCGAAACTGCAAAGTCGGCAGGACAATTATTGTCACCATCATATCTCCACCAATACGCGCTCTCAACAGCCTCTTTGTTGGTGGAATACTCATTGTACATTGAGCCATTGTTGTATAGGTCAAGCTCGGGAACAGCTGTAAAACTACCCGATCTGTCGCCCGTGGCTCCATCGAATTTGTAGCCTTGCAACTTGTAAACCTTGTTGGAGTAACCAACCACAAATACAGTGTCTCCAGCCGTCCATGTCATCTGATGCTTTTCGTTTAACTGCACGCGGTCGTCTTCGCTCAATTTTGCATAGATTACATCGCGACCTGTCGCGTCAAATGATATATCCTCAGTTGTATCTTGTGTACAAGAGAGTAGCGCTCCTGAGAAGAGGGCGCAAATAGTGTAAATGTATGCGTGAAATCTTTTCATAATTACCAATCTTCTTCTGTTTCTAATTCTGGAATTTCAATGGAGTTGGTGGGTGTAGAATTCTTAAAGCCCTCTTCCACCTTAGATAGTATAATATCTACTACTGGTGCTTCATATAGATGTTTGTTTTTCAAATTTACAGTCATATTTTTAGTGAGTTATAATTAAATCATTCATATCAGTCTCTACTCCGTCGCCTAATGAGTTGCTATAATCAGGAATGTTAATCTTCATAATGTAAGGGGTGCTACTTGCGGCGAAGGAGCAGGTGTATGCGCCTTTCGGTAGATTAGATAGCGCGATTGTGCCCGTGCCATTTGCCAAAGTCTCTTTTGTTGCGACTACATTGCCCGTGGCATCTGTTATTTGGCACTGCATAGCACAAGGCGAGGAGAATGACAACTCTTTCTTTCTTCTGCTATACTCCAATACGGTACTTGTTGCAACATCCTTGGCCGAGAGCGCCATCACAATTCTGTCGACACAATTTTCGTCATTTCGTTTTGCTATATTCCACTCGCTCTCGTCTGAGTCTCTGTAAACTACTCGCAGACAATCATTCTCTTGGATGGCCTCAGTAATTGTACAAGAGAATGATTTTGTTGAACCCATGTTTCCTGAGCCCAATGAGCTTGATACCTGTCTTGTAGCCAAGACACTCTTTATTACATCATCTTTATTGCAGTGAGCAACTCCATATTGGCCACTGAAACCTGCTATGCCAATATTTCCTATCTTCAAACTGCAAGTGAACGATTTTCCGACTTCGTACTTGGTGGCCGTAGAGGTAAATCCTGTTCCTGTGGTTATAGAAGATAGGTACTGCGTAGTGCCATCCCTGTCGGGATACATATTGAAGATGGACCTTTGTTCTTTGAAGTAACCGATGTTTGGCAAGAAGTAGTAACCATTGCTACTGCCATTCCAACCATAGTTGATATGGAAATAGTTGGTATCGGTATATCCGTCTAAAAGAAATGCGTGTCCAGTGCCGCTTGCCGATGTGCCTCGATAGTAGGTTGGGCCACAGGTGTCGAGGTTTTTTCGTAGTGCTTCGTACCATTTATCGTCATTTTCGTAACTCATACGACGAATGTAAAACATCTCTTTCGAGTAGCCGAACTTCATGGCTAACTCTCTGGCCAATCTGAGAATATTACCACCCGTCGAGTCGTCGCCGTATTGAATGTTGATGGAGTTGCCAATATCGACTATTATGGCAGATACAGCGTCTGCCTGCTCCTCGGTGTAATCCACATTACTGTAGTTCATCAACATATTGTCGTAGTCATAAGTGCGCCCCAATACTCTTGCTGGAACAACTGTATTGTTCTTGCTGACGGTGTACTCTTGTGTTTCGCCTACCGCTTTCTCTGGCCATCGGTGGTGGTAGCATACTATCGCCGCTGCCGTAGCGACACAACCCGATTTGGCTCTTTTGCCGTTAATTATGGGGCACTCGTTGTTGTATGGTGTACCTTGCCCCCACTTGGCAGTCTCGTATTCGCGCACTACCTTACCCCTATCTATTATTATTGTAGCACGCGTTGTTGTACTTTTACTATTTCGCGCCTCCGAGATATCTTCGCACCACGCCTGCAACATAGCCTTTGCCCCCTCGGCCATATTCTCTGTGTCGAACGAGTTGTCGAACGAGAAGGCGACAATTCCGCGCTTGGCGTTATCATCTCCTGCTACAATTACAAAACCGACCGCGTCGGTGCGGTTGTAGATGTAGAGCAGAGCATCGTCGCTTGCGCCTGTTTGCGCGGAACGAGTGGCGTTGTCAAGAAGATTTTTCTCCATATCGTTACCCGCCCACGCAAGGTCTAACGATGGGGTAGCTCCACTTCGCGTTGCCGTGGCGAAGAAGTTTGTGGCAATCTCGCGAGCTCGCTTCTCGCCAATAGGTGCAGCGACAAGCGAGATTGAAAAGATCAAAAGAGATACAATTAATAAGAGCCTTTTCATTGTTTTTTTTGATTATCTGTTGTTTAGAAGTCGATTGAATCCAACTCGGTTACGCCGTTAAAACCATTAAATTTGTACGCCTTGTGTTTGTTGGAGCCTTATCCCCTCCCCTCCAACAAAGCGTGTGGTCTTGTGCGCACGAAAGAGTCGCACTTACGCACAATGCGCGAACGACAAAAGCATAAATTCTCTTCGCAGCTACCAATCTTCTTCTGGGTCCTCAATTGGTTGTTCGATAGAATTTATAAATCCAGCCTCCACTTGAAATAGTACTATATCCAACAGAGGCACGAGATATGGCTGTTTGATATTTGTATCCATAGTGTTATAGGGTTTTAGGTCGTTGTAGTTATTCGGTTTAGCTCGGTTTGGTTTAGTTTAGTTTCTGTCCAAATTCACTATTTATTTGAGGTTGGACAAGCTCTATGCGACCAACATTCGTCTCGTAGCGCGAGATGTTCTCTTGCAGAGAGAGGAGCAGTCGCTTGGCGTGTTCGGGAGTCAGAATAATTCGACTCTTAACCTTTGCCTTTGGTAGCCCCGGAAGCATAGCTGCAAAGTCGAGTATAAACTCCGATGTTGAGTGCGATATAATTGCTAAATTAGAGTAGTGTCCTTGTGCGACTTCATTGTCTAATTCCACATCTATTCCGTGTTGTCTGTTTTCGTTCATATGGTTAAAAATATGTTTATGTCGCAAATATATGAAATATATTTTACATATCCAAGTAGATATGTGATATTTGAATAAAAAAAGAAAATATATGCAACTTGTGCAATTTGGAAATTTTGCCATTAGTTTTTTGTTCTTTTTCTTTTGTTTTCAGACTCTGAGGTGGTCAAGGCGCAACTATTATGGCGGCGCAGTCTGCGACTGCTTTATGGCGACGGGCTTTAAGCCCTTGATGGCGGCGCTCACCTCGTTCGCTTTATGTGGAGTGCAAAAACAAATTAAAAATTATTTCAACTACTCACTACTCACTACTCACTCCTCACTAAAAAAGTTGTTTCTATCTCGTTTGGCATCGTATTTTCTGAAATTTTCGTATATTTGCGGTGTAATTTGCGTAGTTGTGCGCATAAAAGAAATTTTATAGAGATATGTTGTTTACTGTTATAGACATTTTGCTGCGAGGTCTTGTGGTTGGTATCGTCTCCTCAATTACAGTAGGTCCTGTTGCGGTGTTGTGTATCAAGCGAACGCTGAACAAGAGTCGTCGCTCTGGCTTCATTTCGGGTGTGGGTGTTGCGTGTGCGGATACGCTAATGGCGATTATTGCATACTTTTTCTACTCCATTCTATATTCGCAGATAGAGCAATACAAACATATATTATCGGTTATCGGAGGTATCTTTGTGGTGGTGGTTGGTGTTGTGATATTCTTCCAAAAACCATCGCAGAGAGTCAATGAGAATGGCTCGGTGCCAACCACACCTTGGCGCGATTTTGCATCGATGTTTGGATTTACGATGGCCAATTTCGTAACGGTGATACCATATATCCTCGCCTTCTTTGCTATGTTTGGAGTCTCCTCATACGGTGGCTCACACGATATGGCATCGTTGCTGACGAGCATACTCATTATTACAGGCTTTTTTGGAGGAGCTGTTGTGTGGTGGTTCTTGCTTACGCTGTTGATAAGCCTTTTCCGTCGCAGCTTCCGACCTCACCATATGCGAACTATAAACCGCGTAGCAGGAGTGATAATAGGCCTGCTCGGAGTGATTACGATACTATCAACTTTTCTTACTATAACCCCAAATGGAGCAGTCAATTAAGTCCGCCAAAAAGATTATTATAGCCCTCGATGGTTTCTCCTCGTGTGGCAAGAGCACCTTTGCAAAGAGCATTGCGCAGCGACTCGGATATATATTTATCGATACGGGAGCGATGTATCGCGCCGTAACTTTGTATGCGCTCGAACACGGAGCAATTCGTTCGGGCATAGTCGATGAAGACGAGGTGGTGAAGTTGCTCGACGAGGTTTCGATTACCTTCCGATTTAACTCGCATCGTGGAGCGAGCGATATCTATGTCAATGGCGACTTGGTTGAGGGCAAAATCCGCACTATCGAGGTGTCGAACTGCGTAAGTGCTGTGAGCGCCATTGCCGAGGTGCGCAAGAAGCTCGTGGCTATGCAACAGGAGATGGGGCGCAGGCGTGGCGTGGTGATGGATGGCCGCGATATCGGTACGGTGGTATTTCCCGATGCCGAGTTGAAGATATTTATGACTGCCGATGCGAAGGTGCGCGCCGAACGCCGCTATGCCGAGCTTACAGCCAAGGGCGACAAGGTGTCGTTCGATGAGATTTTGGAGAATGTCGTGTCGCGCGATAAGGCAGATATGACACGCGCCATCTCGCCATTGCAGCAGGCCGAGGATGCCATTGTCCTCGACAATAGCTATATGACCATTCCTGAGCAGATGGAGTGGTTCGATAGAGAGTTTGCACGAGTGCAAAGCACTCTTTAATTGACGAATTGACAATTGACAATTGACCTTCGGTCTTCACTGCTCCGCCTCGGCATAGTGTGCAAGCGCCCTCTGCTCTCGGCTTAATCGCAGCGGTGACAATTAAAGGTGTTTTTAGTTTTCAGTTTTCCGTTTGTATGCGTGTTGAGATTGATAGTGAGTCGGGATTTTGCTTTGGGGTTGTGAGGGCAATCAACGAGGCTGAGGGGGCGTTGCAGAGTGGTGTGATAGCCTCGCTTGGTGATATTGTCCACAATCGTGTGGAGGTGCAACGACTCGAAGCATTGGGCTTGCAGACTATCTCGCACGAAGAGATACCATCGATTGCAGGCAGGCGAATGTTAATCCGCGCACACGGCGAGCCCCCAAAGACATACGCCTTAGCAGAGGAGTATGGTGTCGAGATTATAGATGCCACCTGCCCCGTAGTGGCGGCTCTGCAACGCAAGGTCAAAGAGGCCTATCGCAAGATGCAGGAGGTTGGCGGTACGGTGGTTATCTTGGGCAAGCGCGGACACGCCGAGGTGGTTGGCTTAACTGGGCAAGTTGATGAAAAGGCGGTTGTTGTCGAGTGCGAAGAGGATTTACAGGTGATAGATTTCTCTCATCCGATATACTTCCTCTCGCAGACCACGCAGAGTATCGAAAAATTCAATCATTTAGCCGAGACAATGCGCAGAGGGGTGGCGCACGAAGAGATGCTTACGGTTGATGATACTATTTGTCGCCGCGTATCCTCGCGTGAGTCGCATCTGCGTAACTTCGCGCGACAGCACGATGTTATAATCTTTGTTTGTGGTCGCAAGTCGAGCAATGGCAAAGTTCTATACAACATCTGCCGTCAGGAGAATGAACACTCCTATAATATTGAGGAGCCGTGCGAGTTGCAAAAGGAGTGGTTTGAGGGGGCGGAGAGCGTAGGCATCTGCGGTGCAACCTCAACCCCGAAATGGCTGATGGAAAGTATTGCGGAGGCAATACTTTCAATTGACAATTGACAATTGACGAATTGAGAATTAAGAGTTAAGAATTATATGAAGAAGTACCTTTTGAGAAGTGTAAAATATTTTATCGCCTTGTGCGTTTTGTATGTGGCGATGATGGCATTGATGCACTATTCGGAGCACTCGGTTGTAACCTTCGCGCAGCGTTGGGAGTTGCTTTTCTCCACTTGGCGAGGCTGGGGAATGGTTGTTGCGACAATCTTGCTGGCTGCCACATACCCATATTTCGGCTTTACCAAGAGAGCCTTCGAGGGTAGCATCACAACAGACCGCGAGGAGTTCGCGATGGCCGCCGAAGTATCGGGCTTGGAGCTGGTTGCAGGCTGTGATACGGAGTTGCGCTATCGCACCAAAGGGCTGCGCCGCTTGGTCAAGCTCTACGAGGATGAGGTTGTTGTCCGCCAAAACGGCACTCAAATTGAGGTCGAAGGGTTGCGTAGTGTTGCCGTGCGTTTTGCATTCGATGCCGAGCGATTTATCACAAACAAACATCGCAGAGAGGCAGGCGAAATATAAGAAGATTAGAGTTTTTAATAGTGATGAAGTATAAGTTTTTGAAATACAGCTTGTTGGTAGCTGCTGTTGCAGCTCTCTTTGTGGGTGGTGTTTTTGCCACTCGCAACGATTTCGGCTTGGGGCGCAATATGGAGATTATGGTCAATTTGATGCACGCCATAGCTACGCAGTATGTCGATAAGGTTGATGCCGACGAGATGATGCTCAATGGAGCCGAGGGTATAACCTCGAAGTTAGACCCCTATACCGACTTTATCCCCGAAAAGGATATGCCCAACTTCGAGGCGATGACCACAGGTCGCTATGGCGGTATCGGTGCGCTCATTCGCAAGAAGGGCGACTATGTCATCATTGCCGAGCCGTACAAGGGCTCGCCTGCCGATGAAAATGGCTTGAAGATTGGCGATAAGATTGTCGCTATTGATGGTGCAGATATGAAGGGTGTCAATGTTGAAGATATCAGCAAGCGCCTTCGTGGCGAGCCAAATACCATTGTTAAGGTTACGGTCGAGAGATTGCTTACGGGCGAACGCGAGGAGTTGAAAATTCGTCGCCGTCGCATTGCCATTCCGAGCATTACATACGCAGGCTATGTCGCTGAGGGTGTGGGGTATATCCGTCACGCCGACTTCACCGATAAGTGCTATGACGATATGCGCGCAGCTATTCTTCGCCTGCAAGGCGAGGGCGAGTTGAAGTCGCTTATCCTCGACTATCGCAACAATGGCGGCGGAGTGTTGCAGTCGGCTGTGAATGTCTTGTCGCTCTTTGTGCCGAAGGGTACGATGGTGGTCGAGACGCGCGGTCGTGGCGAGAAGTCGCAAAAGCTCTACACCGAGTACGAGCCTTTGTTGCCAAATACTCCGTTGGCGGTATTGATAAATGGAAATAGCGCCTCGGCGGCCGAGATTGTTGCGGGCGCCATTCAGGATTTGGATAGAGGAGTGTTGATTGGTCAGCGCAGCTATGGCAAGGGCTTGGTGCAGGGCACGACACCTCTCGGTTATAACGCCTACGCCAAGATTACGGTGGGTAAATACTACATTCCATCGGGGCGTTGTATTCAGGCGGTGAACTACTCGAATGAGGGGCGTGCCGAGCAGGTTGCCGACTCGCTGATTAAGGAGTTCAAGACGGCGCGCGGCCGCAAGGTCTACGACGGTGGCGGCATTATGCCCGACAAACGCACGAAGCCTCAATATGTGAGCGCCTTTGCCGTGACGCTCTACCTTATGGGCGTTATCGAGGATTTTGGCGATGACTACATCAAGCGAAACGGCTCGCAGGTGATAGATGTTAAGACCTTCTCGATAAACGATAAAGATTATGCCGATTTTGTGGAGATGGCGATGAAATGCGATATTCCGTACAAGTCGGAGTCGCGTGCTGCGCTCGAAAAATTGCGTAAGTCGCTTGCCAAGGAGAGAAATAACTCGCTCGATGAGGCTCTCGAAACTATCGACAAGGGGTTGAAGGATGATAAGCGTAGCAACCTCGACACCTTCCGCAAGGAGATTATCGAGCAGATAAACCAGAATATTGTTTTGCGCTACGCCTACTCGGAGGGTGTGATAGCCAACTCGTTGCGCGATGACAAGGAGATTGCCGAGGCGGTAAAGATACTCTCGGACAAGGGGGAGTATGAGCGCATCACGACCAAGCAGGATACAGAGCGAAAGTAACCTATCGGAGGTATGTTTTTGCAGTTGAAGAATAAGGTTTTGGAGAATGGGCGAGTGGTAGTTTTGGTACTCGCTACACTCTTCATTGCTATCTCGCTCTTTCTTACTAACCGTATGGCCGAAGCGCTGCATCACAAGGAGAAACACGATGTGGAGTTGTGGGCTGCGGCTATGGAGCGAGTAAATCGTGATGCGATGGGCGACTATATCAACGACCCTCTTATCACGAGCATAATCAACAATCGCAACAACATCCCATTTATTATCACTGACGAGAGTCTGCGTGTTATCTCCTATCACCTTATCCCCACAGAGGTTATCAATTCGCCTGAGCGACTACACCGAGTGCTGGATAAGATGGCTAAGGATAACACACCAATAGTGGTGAAATTTTGGTGGACAAATGCCCATAATCATATAATATTCTACGGCCATTCGCTCACGCTGCAACTGCTCTACATCTTCCCATACATACAGATAGCGATAATCGTGGTCTTCGTGTTGGTGGTCTTTGTGGCATTTCGCTCGATGAAGCAGAGCGAGCAGAGTCGTGTGTGGGTGGGACTTGCGAAGGAGACGGCACACCAACTCGGCACACCGACATCTTCGCTGCTCGGTTGGATTGAGTACCTGCGCGAGCAGCCCGTAGACCAGATGGCGGTGGATGAGATGCAGAAGGATTTGACTCATCTGATGAAGATTGTAGACCGCTTCTCGAAGATTGGCTCCGAGACGCCACTGACAGTGGAGTCGCTCAATGAGGTGGTGGGTAACTCTGTGATGTACTTCCGCAAGCGCATACCGCGTAATGTTGTACTCAACTACAACGGCTTGGCGATAGATGCAGTCAAGGCGAAGATAAATGTGGCTCTCTTCGAGTGGGTAATCGAAAATCTGATGAAAAATGCCCTCGACGCCTTGCAGGGACACGGCACCATAGATGTTACGATAGGCTCGGACAATAAGTATGTGTGGGTGGATGTGGCAGATACGGGTAAGGGCATACCCAAGTCGAAGTGGAAGCGCATCTTCGAACCGGGATTTACCACCAAGACACGCGGTTGGGGACTTGGATTGTCGCTCTCGCGCCGTATTGTCGAGGAGTACCATAAGGGCAAGATTGCGGTTGTCGAGTCTGAGATGGGCAAGGGCACAAAGTTCCGTGTAACACTCAAAAAGGCGTAATATTCCAAAAAAAAGTGTAGAGTAAGAGATATGGTTGAGGCTCAAAATTGCATATCGGCCGAGGAGCTGTTTGGTGCGGAGTGTCGCCTTGTGGCACACGGCGGAGAGGCGGCGTTGTCGGGCGTTGCCTCACTTGGTGGCCTCTATCAAGCCGCAGTAGGCATTGTGGCTCTGCTATTTATCTTTGTGGTGATAAACTACTACGAGATTATTCGCCATATTGTTGTCGCCTCGTTTCGTAATAGAAAAGATAATTTGAATATACATATATATTCATCAGAGGTGCATAATATCGAGATTATAACAGGACTTATGGGAGTGTTGCTGTTGTCTCTCTGCACAATGCGTTTCTCTGTGGTCGCAGAGTTGCAGCCCTATCTCGCGCCATTGCTGAGCTACTCTCGTTGGGGGGTTGGCGGATTGACTATTGTCGCGCTCTTAGCTCTTATCTTTGGGGTGCGCATTGCTCTATATATCGTAGGCATAGTGAGTGAATGTGTCAGCTTCTGCAACGCAATTTGGCACTCGAAAATGCTCTGTTTTTCAACTACAATGGTGCTGATATCACCGATGTTGATTTTGCTCCTTTTGAGCGAAGGATTGTCGGCACGAATAGCCCTTTTTACCTCTGTTGCAGTCTGTTCGATAGTGCTAATTTTATCTATAAAAGACTCTTTTTTACTCTTTCGTGCACAAAGATTTTCTATTTTCCATTGGATTTTGTATCTTTGCGCCCTGGAAATTTTTCCACTCTCGTTATTACTTGCCCCGATAGCGCGAGGATAGCTCGAAACAGAGATAGATTATGAATAGTACGATAAACAAAATTCTTGTAGCACAACCGGCTCCGACCATCATCGAGAAGTCACCTTTCTACGAACTCTCAAAACGACTCGGTGTCAGCATCGACTACAATCCGCTTATCAAAGTTATTGGCGTTACGCCGAAGGAGTTTCGTAGTCAGCGTATAAATATTCTCGACCATACGGCGGTAATCTTCACCTCGCGTACAACGATTGATAGCTTCTTCCACATCTGCGAAGATGCGCGCGTTACTGTACCTGAGACGATGAAGTATATCTGCTCGACCGAGAGTATTGCCCTCTATTTGCAGAAGTATATCGTCTATCGCAAGCGTAAAATCTCGTTTGCCGATGGCTCGTTCCAAGGCCTTATAGAGCTCATAGTTAAGCACAAGGCAGAGAAGATGTTGCTCTCGCTCAGCGAGCCCCATAAGCCCGAAATTCCAGAGGCTCTCACTCGCCTAAATATCAACTATACGCCTATCATCTTGGCGCGTACGGTTGCAACCGATATATCGGCCGAGAGTTTGAAGGAGTACGACCTCGTATTGCTCTATTCGCCATGGGATGTGAAGAGTATCTGCGAGAAGATGCCTGTCGAGGAGATGCCTGCTATTGCCACATTTGGCGAGGGCACGCTGAAACTCGCCACCGAGAGTGGTATACGAGTTAGAGCAAATGCCCCAACACCTGCGGCTCCTTCGTTGGCAAAGGCTGTGGATATCTACATCCAGAATATCCGCAAGGGTGCTGTGGTTGAGGATGTTGCTTTCGTGAGCGATGAGCGCAAAGAGGAGTTCTTGCGCACCCAGCAGAGCCGTCTTCAAAAGCGAGGCCGAAGCAAGAAGAGTTAAATTTAGGGCTTCGCAATCAACAAATTGCATATATGGCAGATTTTAAGCTACCTAAATCGGAGAAGTTGCACTCGTTTGGGGCAATTCGTCGTCTCTTTACCGAGGGGCGAGGTGGCTTTGTCTATCCGTTGCGATATATGGTCTATGCCGAGGCTGCCGATGAGACCAAGGCGGAGATACTCTTCTCTACTCCCAAGAAGTTTCTGAAAAGGGCCAATAAGCGTAATAAGGTACGCCGTCGTATGCGTGAGGCTTATCGTCTGAACAAGGCTATTCTCGCGAGTGGCGCACCTCGCTATATGCAGGTTGCCTTGATATACTCCTCGAAGGAGGTACTCGACTATAAAACTATCGAAAATGCCACAAAGCGAATTTTGGAAAACCTTTGCAAGTAGTTGCAGGCGTATTGTGGCTCTGCCATTTATAGGTCTGATACGATTCTATCAAAAATGTATCTCGCCCCTGACGCCTCCTGCGTGTCGCTATACTCCCACTTGCTCGCAATATGCTATTGAGGCAATACGCAAATATGGGGCGTTGAAGGGTTGTTGGCTCGCCGCCAAGCGCATTGCGCGTTGTCATCCTTGGGGCGGCTCAGGATACGACCCCGTGCCATAGCCATTGTGCTTTAATTTTGGATTTCCATAGGTATAGGTACAAAAAAAATGAGGTCTTCGGAGGTATTCGACTCACGAGAGAGCACCCCTCGCAGTCTTAGCAACTCACTGTTGCAACCTTCCGATTTCCTCAACCAACCTAAAACTACTAACCTAAAATGAACCTTAAAACTTCGCTGCAAAGATAAGGGCTTTTTTTATTCTGTGCAAGTTTTTTATTAAAAATTTTTAAATTATTTTTATAAAAATTTCGCTTGTTTGCTGTATATATCAATATATCAGCGTTTTATGCTCAATAAAAATTTTAATAATATCTCGATTTATTTTGAGCTATACAAGAAAATAGAGGGGTTACGCGCAATTTTCTGAATAGTTTATTGCTTTTTTCGAATAATATGTATATATTTGTATAAGTTCGAGGCGGATACTGCGGCATCGTATAGTGGAGAATTTGAAATTTTTGGATTATGATCGATGCGTTTATTACATATATTCAGGCTGAAAGGCGATACTCTGCACTCACTGTGCGCAACTATCGGCGCGACATAGAGGCCTTTGCGGCGTGGTGTGCATCGAAAACAGGTGTCAGCCTATCGGACTTTGATGTGTGTAAGGTGTCGTCGGATGATATCCGTGAGTGGATAATCTATCGTATGGACTCCAAAAAGGTCAGTGCAACATCTATTAATCGAGAGTTATCTTCGTTGCGCAGTCTATACAAGTATTTGCGCCGACAAAATATTGTAACTACCGACCTCTTCAAGCATATTTCAACGCTTCGTACGGCAAAGAAGTTGCCTACATTTGTCCCGGAGACTCGAATGGGGCAGTTGCTCGACAATCTTCGCGAAAAGAGTGCGGATGGTACATTTCTCGAACAACGAAATGCGCTGATTGTTGCTCTATTTTATAGTTGTGGCATTCGTCTTGCCGAGTTGCAAGGGATTTGTATAGGTGATTTCTCGGCCGATATGATGAATTTGCATATACGAGGTAAGGGCGATAAGCAGCGAATGATACCTATTATAACCGAGATGGCTTCGCGTGTAAAGGCCTACTTGGAGCATTTGAGGAGTATGGGGATTGCGACCTCCGCAGGCTCGCCACTTATAGTTGCCGAGACGGGTAAGGTCCTTGCTCGCTCCACCATACAGCGTATTGTCAAGGCTGAGCTATCCGCTGCAAATGTGCAGGGCAAGAAGTCGCCGCATGTATTGCGCCACACCTTTGCCACTCATCTGCTAAATAAGGAGGCGGATATGCGCGATATACAGGAGTTGATGGGGCATTCGTCGTTGAGAACAACACAATGCTACACGCATAATAGTATAACACAGCTGCAAGAGGTGTATAAGCGGGCGCACCCGCATAGATAGAGTAGAGAAGAGTGAAGTTGTGCCGCAGGCTTAAAATGGAAGCCGCAGGCCCAAAATGAAAATATCATTAATTGACGGGAGTCAATTAAAAAATATGTATAAACCTTTAAAAAACAGTTATTATGGAGGTTAAGATTCAATCAGTTAAGTTCGATGCGAGCAAGCAGCTCATCGAATTCGTGGAGAAGAAGATGTCGAGATTGGAGCGTTTTGAGGACAAATCGACAGGTGTAGATGTGATTTTAAAGCTTGACAAGGACAGCGAAAAGGGCAACAAGGTGGCACTTGTTACGCTCCATGTACCTGGCGCAGATATAGTAAGCGAGCAGCGCGCTCGCACATTCGAGGAGGCCGTGGACTTGGCACTTGATGCCCTAAAACGCCAAATCGAGAAGCGCAAAGATTGATGACAAGAGAGCCTTGACAAGAGTGCCTTGTTAAAATGGAGAAGCTGTCTAACAAGGTGATTTCTGCGTTATACTCGTGTTCGAAATCCTCACATACGCCAAGTATGCTGCGGTTTCTCACACTTCGCAAGCCTTGAAATCCCTCTTGTTATACAACTTCGAGCAAAATGGGAGTGTCTAAAAAAACTTGTTAGACACTCCCTTTTTTTTACGGGACATATTGTTTTTACATTTTTTTTGTATATTTGTGGCAGAATAACCAAGTGTGATGGCGAAATACCTCCCTCGATTTTTTTCGGGGGGGGTATTTTGGGGTTTTAATTAGCTGATTGCCAAGCACTTAAAGCCATTTGCGCAAAAGCGTTGCTTTAATTAAAAATTAAAAATTAAGAATTAAAAATTAAAAAAAACTTAAAGCGCTACCCATAAAGCG
>SUZP01000024.1 GCA_015059865.1 Rikenellaceae bacterium
CGACCACGCCCTGCCGAATACTCCGACATCTCGACCAGCATCGGCTCGTCATCGCCATAGAGAATGGCGTTCAACCCCTCCTCCGAAATTGTTCCGAGTGGGTCATCGAGAGTAAAGTCGTATCGTTTGCCGAGCGCTTCGAGCGTTGCAAACAGCACATTTTCACGCCCTTTGCCGAGTGGCGCAACACCACCCTCACGCAACGAAAGTCGCTCATCGGGAATAACCTTTTTAATATCGAAAACCGCCTCCTCGCCAAGTCCGTTGCAGCGAGGGCAAGCTCCCTTTGGCGAGTTGAACGAGAAGGTAAACGGCTCGGGGTCTTCGAAGGCGATGCCCGTAGTCGGACACATCAGATGGCGCGAATAGTGGCGTATCTCGCCCGTGTCGTAGTCGTGAATTGCCATCTGTCCCTTGCCCTGTCGCATAGCCTCACGGAGCGAGGTCATAATGCGGTCGCGAGCCTCCTCGCGGGCTGTCATTCTATCCACAACCAACTCAATAGAGTGGGTTTTGTAGCGGTCGAGTTGCTCGCCGCCCGTAAAATCGCGAATTACACCATCAATGCGGGCGTAGATATATCCTTTGCGGAGGAAGGAGTCGAAGAGCTCTCGGTAGTGTCCTTTACGCTCTCGCACTACGGGAGCAAGAAAGGCGATTTTGCGACCTGCATAGTCGCGCAAAATCAAATCGGCAATCTGCTCGTCAGAGTAGTGCGCCATCTCCTCGCCCGTAGCAGGCGAGTAGGCGCGTGATGCTCTCGCATAGAGAAGTCGCAGAAAATCGGCTATCTCGGTAACTGTACCTACGGTTGAACGAGGGTTGCGATTGGTGGTTTTTTGTTCGATGGCAACCACGGGCGACAATCCCGAAATTTTATCGACATCGGGGCGCTCCATTGTGCCGATATATTGTCGTGCATACATAGACAAGGTCTCCATATAGCGGCGTTGTCCTTCGGCGTAGATGGTGTCGAAGGCGAGCGATGACTTACCCGAACCCGACAATCCCGTAATGACTACCAACGCATTACGAGGTATTTCGAGGCTTATATTTTTGAGGTTGTGAACTCGCGCTCCCTCAATTTTAATCTTCTCCTCCATCTCTTTTTTAACTGACAGTTGACAATTGATAATTGACAATTAAGGTAAAACGATGAATCGTTTTGTTGTTTTATTTTCTTTACTCCTTAATCGACAAAAGTGCATAGAAAAAATCGTGCAAAGATAGCCAGCCCATCAAGTCGGCAAAGCAGATGGCTACAATCGCCGCCATAAATATTTTTATGAAATTCTTGCCCCAATTCGCCATATAGTGCGAGGCGATGAACGAGCCAATCATATTGCCTACGCCGTGAACAATTCCGAAAGTGTAATCGACATTGCCCATAATCATAAATACCGCCAACGAAAAAGGCGTAGCAAGCAGAATTACAAAACCCTTGATAGCATTGGCTACAACCATATCCATTCGCATCAGCCATAGCGCTACGGTTAGGATAAGATAGCCCAATCCGATGTAGATATATCCACCATAGAAGCCAATCAAAAAGAATAGGAAATAGTGTAGCGGCTTAATCTCGACACGGTGTCCCTCCTTAGGTTTAAGTTTGTGGTCTATAAGCAGATATACCATTATAACCAACAGAATAACTCCAAAGCAAATCTTGAAAATCAATTGGTCGATATCGGATGCGACAATAGCTCCTATAATGTTTCCTGCAATTACTGGAACAGATAGAAGGAGTCCGTGTTTTAAGTCGAACGATTTTTTGCGGATAAAGGTCAGCGAAGAGGCGAGATTCTGCATTAACACTGCGACACGGTTTGTTCCGTTTGCTATATTGATAGGCAGACCGAAGGCCATAAACATAGTCATCGTTATAATTGAGCCACCCCCTGCAAGGGTGTTGATTATACCTACCAGCGTACCCGAAATAAGCAACGCAACCGCTATGTGCCAATCCATCATATTCCTAACTTTTTCGCTCTTAGAGCGACAAAGATAGGAAAATAATTGACAATTGACAATTGATAATTGACAATTAAGTGATTTTTGTGTCTATTTTTTACTTGCTTGGTCTAAAACCTCGCAACTGGTGCGGCATCGAGGGTTGAAAACTCCTCTTTCAAATATTTATAATATCCTGCTACGGCAATCATTGCAGCGTTGTCGGTTGTGAAGCGGCGCTCAGGGATAAAAGTACGCCAACCGCGCTTCTCTCCCTCGGCTGCAATGCGCTCGCGAAGGAGTGAATTTGCGGCTACTCCACCGCCTATGGCGATGTCCGAAATACGATAGTGCTTAGCAGCCTTTACGAGTCGTTCTGCGAGGATATCTACAACGGTGTGAAGTATCGCTGCACATAGGTCAGCCTTGCGTTCTTCGATGAAATTAGGGTTTTCAGCCACCGCATCACGCAAGGTGTAGAGGAACGAGGTTTTCAATCCCGAAAACGAGAAATCGAACTCTCCAATGCGAGGCTTCGCAAACTTGAAAGCATCGGGATTTCCCTCCTTTGCGAGGGCGTCGATAACGGGCCCACCGGGGTATGGCAACCCCATAACTTTTGCGCATTTATCGAGTGCTTCGCCCGCTGCATCATCGATGGTTGAGCCTACAATCTCCATGTCGAATGGCGAATTAACCTTTACGATTTGGGTGTGTCCTCCACTGACCAAAAGGCAGAGGAACGGAAAATTTGGGTGTTCGCACTCCTTGTCGGGCATATCGACAAAGTGAGAAAGAATATGTCCGTGCAGATGATTTACCTCTACAAGGGGAATATTGTTTGCTATGGCTAAACCCTTGGCAAAGGAGGTGCCGACCATCAACGAGCCGAGCAAGCCCGGACCGCGCGTGAAGGCGATAGCATCAATCTTGTCAGGGGTGATACCTGCATCTCGCAGTGCCGTATCTACCACAGGCACAATATTTTGCTGGTGCGCACGAGAGGCGAGTTCGGGGATTACTCCACCATATCGTTCGTGTACCGCTTGCGAGGCAATTACGCTCGAAAGCAGGGTTGTGTTGCGCAAAACCGCAGCCGAAGTGTCGTCGCACGAAGACTCAATGCCTAATATAATTATATCATTGTTCATATTTTGTAATTTTGTTTCTCGTCTAAAATTTGGCTTTTTGTTTGCAAGTTCGGTAAATTATGGTTATCTTTGTAAGTTATTATATAACTTAAAAGGCGTAAAGTGCCGAAAATCAATACAAAGCCGTGCGCAAAGTTACAAAAATATTGTTAAGGGTGTTATCCGCAATCATTTTATTGCTGATAATTTTTCCTTTGTTGATGGCTTTGTTGCTTGCTGTGCCTGCCGTACAGAATGTCGCAATTGATAAGGCTGCGACTTGGGCGGGTAACTATCTCGGCACTACGGTAAAGGTTGGCAATATCACTGTCGGATTGCTAAATCGTATCGCTGTGCGCGACTTCTATGTTGCCGATTGGGATGGCGACACTCTACTCTATGTGAAGCGTGCGGATGCCTACATTGGTCCATTAGCTTCGATGGCAAAGAAAAACCTTGTCATCAACTACGGAAATATTCAGGGCGGCAAGTTCGTGGTGCGCGAAACTAATCGCGGCACATTTGCCGTAAAGGAGATTACAGACCAACTCGTAAAGAGTAGAGAGGGTAATAGCGGTTTTCGCCTTGATGTCCGTTCGTTGGATGCTTCGGGGGTAGATTTTGCGCTATTGCGTATAGATGACCCGGATGATGGAGGTATCGACTTTGCGAATATGCACCTGCTCGGTATGGATACGCATATTGATAACCTGTTGGTTAAGAGTGGCGGTTATGTAGACGGAGATATTCGTAGGCTGTCGTTTACGGAGCGTAGTGGCTTCAAACTCGAAGATATGTGCGGCTACTTCTTGGTCGATAATGGACAAATCGAGGTCAAGCAGGCGCGAATGCAGACAGCGCTGAGTGATATCAATCTTGACTACTTGCTGCTCGACGGCAATAATTGGCTCGAATACCGCGACTTTATAAATAAAATACCGATTATTTGCGATATAACAAATAGCTGTGTGTCATCGGAGGATGTGGGCTATTTTGCCACTACAATATGGGGTTGGCAGACTACGGTGCGTAATGCTACGGTGTCGATGAATGGACCTGTGGCAAACTTCAAGGGAAAGATTGCTCACGCAACACTCGAAGATGGCGGTACGCTGCAAGGCTCAGCTCGCGTACGAGGATTAATAGATGTTGAAAAGACACATTTTGATATCGATGTCGAAAAGTTGCAGGCCTCGACCGAGGAGATTGCCTACCTTCTGAATACTATCGCGCATCTGTCGCTCGGCGAGAGTGCTACGCAGTATGTTGAGCGTGTGAAGAGTGTTGATGCTTCGGGAGCTTTCCAAGGTACAATTCGTGAGTTTAAGGCAAATGCTAAGGCTCGACTTGCGAGTGGTGGCGATGTCAGGTTGGAGTGCTCGATGAAAAATCCGACCAACGGTCGCAAGGGTGTAAAGGCTAATGTAGAGGCTGCGGATTTAGACTTGGCAGGCCTGCTTGCCAATACCATTGTCGGCGATGCAACCTTTGCTGCCGATGTGGAGGTTGAGTTGGGCGACGAAAAACCTATTATGCTCAAAGGTAACGGCTCGGTTGAGTCGGTTGAGTTGAATGGCTATGACTACAAGAATATGAATGTAGTTGCCGATATTGAGGATAATCGTATCGCGGCATCGCTTGGTGTGGATGATGTGGCATTGAAGCTCGACGCACAGGCGATGATTGACCTCTCGGAGCAAGATATGCCTCTCTACGATGCGGTGGCTTCCGTTATGAGCGCCGACCTGCACAAAATGAATATTAATAAGCGTGACACAATTTCTGTGTTAAAGTGTGATGTCGGGCTATCGGCACGAGGGGCTTCGCTTGATGGGTTGAATGGCGTGTTGCGCATTGCTGATGCGGAGTACGAAACTGTGGGGCGTGGTTGTCAAGCAGATTTGGTGGAGCTGTCGATTGAGAGCAATGAGGATGCTCGAACTCTTGCCTTGGCGTCGGATTTTGTCAATGCTACATTCGAGAGCCGAACGGCGTATAGAGATGTTCTATACTACTTGAAAAATCTGTTGGTGCAGTATACTCCACTATTGTATGACGAGGAGGCGCGACAAAATATTGACACCCATGTTGCCGAGATAGGCAAGGAGGTGGCGATACTATCTGTTACCACCAAAGATATAGTACCTCTGCTGGGATGTATTACAGACGGTTTGGAGATGGCTGAGGGCTCGAAGGTTGAGATGCTTGTAAGCCCTTCGGATAATCGTTTCCTGATGCGAGCTTCGTCGGAGTATTTGATGCACCACAACTACTTGGCTACAAATATAGATGTCAAGGCGGGCAATGCAGGCGATTCTTTGGCTATGTCGTTGGCTGCTGATGATTTATATGCCGGAGCCTTCCATTTTTCGGGCGTAGGTGTTAGTGGTGGAGCTAAGGATAATGTGATAAATATAGATGCGATGTTCGCCGACTCGTTGCGTGACCTGCATGGCGAATTGTCGGCCAAGGCCCAGATTTCGCGAAAAAATAGTCGTCGCAACCTCTCTATCTCGTTCAATCCATCGTCGGTCGATAGCGGTAGCACCTCGTGGCGCATCTCGACAGATGGTATCGAAATAGACTCTTCGCGTGTGGATATTCGTCGTTTTGCTGTGCGTAGCGATACGCAGGAACTCTATGTAAATGGCGTGGCTTCGCGTAGCGACAAGGACTCTGTATATATGAGCCTACACAACTTCTCGTTGGCACCTTTTACACAGATTACAAATCGTATCGGCTACGAGGTTGATGGCCGCACGAATGGATACGCTACGGTGCACTCGGCACTGAAAGATACACGCATAGATGCACGCATAGAGATGGATAGTGTGAATGTCAGTGGCGTGGCAGTGCCAAACTTATTGCTCACCTCGCGGTGGGACTTTGGCCGCAGTCGCGCTTCGCTCGATATCTCCACGCGCGAGGATAATAAGCGTGTTGTTCAGGGCTACTTTGCACCTTCACAGAGGCGCTACTATGCTCGTATGCAGACCGAAGGCGTGAAGATGAATTTGTTGGACCCTATGCTTACAAGTGTTATTACCGACACGGAGGGTACGGCCTTTGTTGATTTGACAATTAGTGGAGAGGGGCGTATGGCGGAGCTTAGAGGCGATATCAAGGTCGATAGCCTTGCCACTACCGTAGACTATACGCGATGTCGATACTCGGTGCCAAAGGCGACGATAAAGGTGGAGAACAATCGCCTGATGACAGAGAATGTTCCTGTCTTCGACAAGAATGGGCGCGAGGGCGCGATGTCGTTGGATGTTTCGTTGGCTCACCTCTCGAATATTGAGTACAATGTTGGTCTGAGGGTGAACAATATGGAGGTGTTGAACACCACCGAGCGCGATAACCCTATGTTCTATGGCTCAATCTTCGCTACGGGTACGGGCTCAATACGCGGAGATAAGGCGGGTGTGAAGATGGATTTTGTGGCGCGTAGTGACGATAACTCCAAATTCTATATGCCACTCACCGATGCAAGCGATATCTCGACTGCCGACTTTGTAACCTTTGCGACAAAGGAGCAGGATACCACATCGTATCTCGTGCGCAAGAAGATGCTCTTTGAAAATAGACAAAAACGCCGCACTTCGGGAGGCGATGCTATGGATATTACGATGGCTCTCGATGTAAGACCAAATGCGGAGGTGCAGCTGGTTATCGACCCTACCGTAGGCGATATTATCAAGGGTACGGGAGAGGGACAACTCAACCTGCGAATAAACCCGCAGGCCGACATCTTCGAGATGTATGGTGACTACACCATCGAGAAGGGAAGCTACCTCTTCACGCTGCAAAATGTCATCAACAAGTGGTTTGATATCGAGCCGGGCTCAACGATACAGTGGACAGGAGAACCTCTCGATGCGCTGCTCAATATCGATGCGGTGTATAGGTTGAAGGCTTCGTTGCAGCCGCTACTCGAAGGCTCTCTTACGGAGAGCAACCGTTCGACGCGTGCTGTGCCTGTCGAGTGTTTTATCCACTTGACCGACCGCCTGACGCAGCCTACCGTAACCTTCGATATCGTGGTGCCGAGTGCCGATTCGGAGGTGCAGAGCCTTATTGCAAGTGCCTTGGCTACGCCAGAGAGTAAGTCGCAGCAGTTCCTCTACCTGATTATTGCCAATAGCTTCATCTCGGAGTCTAACAATACGATGACAACCTCGATAGGTGCTTCGGCTACGGCAGCTACGGGATTTGAGATGCTGTCAAATCAATTTAGTAACTGGCTGTCGAGCGATGACTATAAGATAGTGTTGCGCTATCGCCCTCGCACCGAGCAGATGAGCGATGAGGTCGATTTTGGCTTCTCGAAGAGTCTGGTTAATGACCGATTGTTGATAGAGGTCGAGGGTAACTACATCGTCGATAGGACACAGGTGGTGAATGCAACATCGAACTTTACGGGCGAGGCTTATCTCACTTGGCTGATAGACCGTGCTGGTACGCTCCGCTTGAAGGGCTTTACCCATACGATAGACCGCTTCGATGAGAACCAAGGTTTGCAGGAGACGGGCATTGGAATATATTTCAAGGAGGATTTTAATAATGCGCGTGACTTGCGTTATCGACTGAAAAACCGCTTTAAGCGAGAAAAGAGAGAGGAACAAAAGAGAGAAACAAAAAATAATCTAAACAATAAAAAACAGACTAAATTATGATTAAACTTTTGCAGGCAGCCGAGGTTGCGGTAGAGACCGCAGCGGCTGGAAAGATGTCCCTTTGGGAGTTGTTCAATGCCGGAGGATGGTTGATGTGGGTACTCCTTCTTCTGGGTGGTGTAACTATCTTTATCTTCGTGGAGCGATTTGTGGCTATTCAGCGCGCACAGCGTCTCGATATGCACTTTATGAATCGTATTCGCGACTATGTCGTAGAGGGTAAGGTCAAGGAGGCTATCGCCTTCTGTCACCACGAAAACACTCCGATTGCTCGAATGATAGAGAAGGGCTTGGAGCGTCTTGGTCGTCCAATGAGCGATGTGCAGAGCGCAATCGAGAATGTTGCAAACTTGGAGGTGTCGAAGTTGGAAAATGGGCTCCCTACCCTTGCAACTATCGCAGGAGGTGCCCCAATGATTGGTTTCTTGGGTACGGTGCTCGGTATGGTGCAGACCTTTATGGATATGTCTAACGCAGGCGGAACAGTCGATATGGCTCTGCTCTCGGGCGGTATGTATGTGGCAATGGTGACTACCGTAGGTGGTCTTGTTGTGGGTATCCCTGCATATTTCGGTTACAACTACTTGGTGGCTCGTATCGAGAAGTTGGTGTTCCGTATGGAGGCCAATACTATTGCATTTATGGATATTTTAAATCAACCAGCTCAAAAATAGTAGATTATGGCAATTAAAAGAGGCTCGAAGGTCGATAAGTCATTCTCCAACTCGGCGATGACAGACCTTATGTTCCTTTTGCTGATATTTATGCTCATTGCAACTACGCTTATCAACCCTAATGCGTTGAAGTTGGAGTTGCCAAAGAGTTCAAATCAGTTGAAGGATAAGGCTATCACCACTGTCTCGATTGAGCAGAAGGGCGCGGAGTATATCTACTATGTCGAACTCGACAAGGTATCGGGCATCGAGGGCGTGGAGCGCGCATTGAAGGCTCGTTTGGAGGGACAGGAGCAACCTACTGTATCGTTGCATTGCGACAAGAAGGTCGCAGTCGATGAGGTTGTCAAGGTGATGAATATAGCCAAGGATAATGGTTACAGATTGATACTTGCTACGCAAGCTAAATAATTGACAATTGACGAATTGACAATTGACAATTATAGGAATTTATGAAGTCAAAACATTTTGCATATATCTTCACTGCGTTGTATGTGGTGCTGTTAGCGGTGGCTTTTCGTTTCGGAGAGGTTAGCTCTCGCCCGAACGAACAACCGCAGAGCGACATCATATATATAGAGTATGTGGA
The DNA here is from genome assembly GCA_015059865.1 of Rikenellaceae bacterium. GTDB lineage: Bacteria > Bacteroidota > Bacteroidia > Bacteroidales > Rikenellaceae > Alistipes. The sequence goes on from SUZP01000024.1 coordinate 9,020, forward strand.
GCCCAAGCCCGCACCAAAACCCAAACCTCAGCCTTTGCCAAAGGTGAAGGAGGCTCCTCGTCACGAAAACCTTGCACCTCGTGATAATACGCAGCAGGCGTCGGGTAAGGCGGAGGAGACTCGCACGGTAAACCAGCGCGCTTTGTTCAAGATGTCGAAAGATGGCGCGGACAAGCCAGCCAATGCAGGTAATCCGTATGCTCGCCAAGATACAGTAACCACAGCGGCAGGTACTGGTGGTGGACTCAATCCGATTGGTAATGATGCTCTCGATGAGGGCTTGCAAGGCCGTGGCTTGATTGGCTCATTGCCGCAACCAATATATCCAGTGGGTAATAAGGGCGGAAAGGTTGTGGTACGCGTAGTGGTAAATCAATCGGGTGTAGTTACCGAAGCGGCATACGAGCCAAAGGGCTCGACAACCTCGGATAAGGCTCTGGTTGATGCTGCATTGGTGGCAGCGCGTAAGGCTCGCTTTGCCGAGGCTCAGGCCTACAAGCAGGGCGGAAAGATAACCTATATATTTAGAATGAAGTAGGTGATATGAAAATTTTGTTTGTGTTGCTATGCAGTGTTATGACAATATTATCATTGCACGCAGAGGAAAAAAGAGATTATAAAGGTGCACACTTGACCTTTGAAGAGTCGGAATACGACTTTGGCGAGGTGTCGCGCAAGGGCGAAAATCGCAGCTGCTCGTTTCGCTTTGTGAATGACGGCACAGAGCCGTTAGTTGTGCTCTCGGCAACCACTTCGTGTTCGTGTCTGAAAGCGGAGTTTTCGCGCAAGCCTATTGCCGTAGGCGAGCGTGGCGAGATACAATTGACACTCGAAGCAAAGAAGGTAGATAAAGGTGTGTTTCGTCGCGTGGTACAGATACGCTCAAATTCTGTATGTGGCACAGAGATTATAACAATAAAAGGAGTAACAAAAGATTAAGTATATATATAACACTTAACCGAGTATTTATTAACACTATTAATTAACCAAAAATTTCAATTTTCTGTTATGAGTACAGTAATTCGATTTTCAGGAGATTCGGGTGATGGAATGCAGATGGTAGGAAACCTCTTCTCGGAGAGTGCAGCATTTGCTGGATACGGAGTATTCACCTTCCCCGACTACCCTGCTGAGGTCCGCGCACCGCAAGGTACGGTTGCCGGAGTTTCGGGATTTCAGGTGCATTTTGGCTCGCAGGCCATCACTCACCAAGGCGACAAGTGCGATATCTTGGTCGCTATGAACCCTGCTGCATTGGTAGCGCATCGTAAGTATGCTACTGCCACTGCTACAATTATTCTTGACAGCGATGGCTTCACAAAAGATGCTGTTGCTAAGGTTGGCTACGACATCGAGACAATCTCGGAGCAGTTAAATCTTGGCGAGTGTAATATCGTCGAGGCTCCTATTACTCAGATGACTCTCGATGCAGTTGTCGAGAGTGGTCTCGACCGCAAGGCTGCGTTGAAGTGTCGTAATATGTTGGTGCTGGGTATCACACTCGGAATGTACGACATCTCGGCAGACTATGCAAAGAAGTTCGTAGAGAAGAAGTTTGGTAAGAAAAACCCTCTCGTTAGCCAAGCTAATATAGCAGCTATCGAGGCTGGTGAGAACTATGCTCGCAACTCGCATCTCGTTGGTGAAAACCACGAGCGCAAGGGCGAAGGTGCACTTGCTAAGGGCGTGTATCGCTCGATTAATGGAAATCAGGCTGTGGCTTGGGGCTTTATCGCTGCTGCGGAGCGCAGTGGTCGCCCACTCTTCTGTGGCTCATACCCTATCACCCCTGCAACAGGTATCTTGGAGGAGTTGGCTAAGCATAAGGCTCTCGGTGTAAAGACCGTGCAGGCAGAGGATGAGATTGCAGGTATCTGTACCGCAATTGGTGCATCGTTTGGTGGTGCATTGGCTGTTACAACCACTTCGGGACCGGGCTTGGCTTTGAAGAGCGAGGCTCTCGGCTTGGCTGTTATGGCTCAGATGCCACTCGTCGTTGTGGATGTTCAGCGTGGAGGTCCTTCGACAGGTCTTCCTACAAAGAGCGAGCAGGCTGACCTCTTGCAGGCTATGTATGGCCGAAATGGCGATAGCCCACTCGTAGTACTCTCGGCTCACTCGCCGGCTGACTGCTTCGATAAGGCTTATATGGCTGCTAAGATTGCGTTGGAGCGAATGATGCCTGTTGTGCTTTTGACCGATGGTAACCTCGCAAATGGTACCGAGCCTTGGCGTGTGAAGAGGGTGGCAGAGATGCCTACAATCACCCCTCCAATCGTTTCGCGCGAGGAGTTGGCAGCAAAGGCTGAGTGCTTCAATGAGCGCGGTTTGTTCAATCCATACTCGATGAACGAGAACTTGGCTCGCTACTGGGCTGTTCCTGGTGCTGAGGGCTTGGAGCATCGCCTTGGAGGTTTGGAGAAGCATCCAGTTACTGGTGCTATTTCCTACTCGCCAGAGGACCACGCTGCAATGGGTAAGTTGCGTGCTGAGCGCGTTGAGCGCGTAGCCGATATGGTTGCAGAAGTGGAGGTTGTAGGTGCTTCGGAGGGCGACCTCCTTGTGTTGAGCTGGGGCAGCAATGTCGGCAAGGTGTCGGAGGCTGTGGCTGCTCTTCACGCAGAGGGTGCAAAGGTTGCTCACGCAACAGTGGAGCTTGTAAATCCTTTGCAGCGCGGTGTTGCTGAGGCTATGGCTCGTTTCAAGCGAGTGCTCGTTTGCGAGACCAACAGCGGACAACTCGCTTCGTACTTGCGTTCTGTAACACGCCACGAGGATATCCGTGCGGTGGCAGATATGGGAGCTCAGCCATTTGTTGTTGATGCTCTGAAAGCAGAGATTTCGTCTAACTTAAATTTGAAATAGTGTTATGGCAAAGATTGAGTATAATCCAAACGATTTTCGTAATGGTAATCCAGTGAAGTGGTGTGCTGGATGTGGCGACCACGCCATCTTTAACTCGGTATTGAAGGCTTTGCCTGAGGTTGCTGAGCGTCTTGATATTCCACGCGAGAAGTTCGCGTTTATTTCGGGTATCGGTTGCTCATCGCGATTTGTGTACTATATGAATACCTACGGTATGCACACCATCCACGGTCGTGCTGCTGCTATCTCGACAGGTTTGAAGACTGCTCGCCCTGACCTTTCGGTGTGGGTATGTTCGGGCGATGGCGACTCGTTGGCTATTGGTGGTAATCACTTTATCCACGCTTGCCGTAGAAATATCAATCTGAATTTAATCCTCTTCAACAACGAGATTTATGGATTGACAAAAGGTCAGTACTCCCCTACTTCGAAGTTGGGCAAGATTACTAAGACCTCTCCGTTCGGTACTATCGAGGAGCCATTCTCGCCTGCTGTGTTGGCAATTGGTGCGAAGGCTTCGTTCGTAGCTCGTACTATCGATATGGAGTTGGATTTGACCAAGGAGATGTTGGTCGAGGGTGCTTGCCACGAGGGTATGTCGGTAACTGAGGCGTTGGTTAATTGCGTAATATTTAACAATAAGACTCACGCAGACTATGCCGAGTCGAAGGCTATCCGCGAGGAGCGCACAATCCGCTTGCGTCATGGCGAGAAGATGCTCTTTGGTGCGAACAAGGAGAAGGGATTGGTGCTTGATGGTATGAAGTTGAAGGTGGTAACTGTCGGCGAAGATGGCTACACCCTTGACGATGTATTGACTCACGATGCACATTGCGAGGATACCGCATTGCACACAATGCTTGCTTCGATGCGTTACCCTGAGTTCCCTGTTGCAGTGGGCGTTATCCGCGATGTACAGCGCGCTACTTACGATAGCGAGGTTGCACGCCAGATTACCGAGCAGCAGGAGCGCGAGCCTAACAAGACTGCCGATGATTTGTTCTTCGGTGGCGAGACTTGGGAGGTTAAGTAGTAGCTAAAATCCGCCTTTTGTGCGGAGATTCGATGCGTGAGCCTGTCTAACGATAAAAAGTTAGACAGGCTCTGCTCTTTACTCTCTTTTCCTCTTTTTCTTGACTGTTGCGCCGCTTTCGAGGGTGCCGAGGTAGCGCATCACACCTTTCGGTGTGACAAGTGCCAAGCGTGTCTGTCCCGTGATGTTCGATAGGAACAGCTCTGCCAACCACCTCTCTGAACCATTCATAAACGAGAATGTTATGCGCCAATTCGAGCCGTCGAGCGTGGCAGTATAACCCTCAATAAAGGAGTCGAGATTTTCCGTATCAATAACATACGATGTAAACTCCACAGGAAGGTGTAGCACCACCTTATCGCCCGAAACTCCCATAAAGAGGTAGTATGCGTATATCGAGCGAGTATTGCCCGTAACAACATTCTGCATCGTTATCGGGCGGAAGATGTAGTTGCGCGACTTGACTATATCGTCAATCTCGGCGGCATACGCCATCTTGCGAGCCTCACGCCGAGCCTTTGCACTCGACAAGTCCGATAAGTTTGATGAGTTCGATAGGCTGTCCGTTTCGTTGACAGCAGCGCGTGTTGCGACACTCGCCAAGAGCATCGCAACAAGGAGTATTGTGCGCACCATTGTTAGTTAAGACCTGAAATGCCACCCACATATTGAACATCGGGATACCACGGCGAGGCGATGGTGAGTGTTGCACTACCTGACGAGGTGTAGATTTCGAGCGAGAAGTCGTAGTCCGAGCCACTGAATAGCGAGGAGGTGAATGTTACGAGCCACCCCTCTTGTGTCTGCTCGGTAATGTACTTTTGCACCGAAGGCATTGTGTAGTTGAGCATTACGGTATAGTAAGGCGGTGTTACGCCCTTGATGTATGGCAGAAAGATATCGACCTCTCTACCCCATACTTGTATTCCAAAGTTAGGGTTGTTAAGGAGTCGCATTTGCCCTGCGGGCTGTTGTTGCATTGATTGGGGGTTGAACTGGAAGTTGCGTGCGAGGACTATCGAGTCGATATATTTCTCGTACTCGGCTTGTCGTTCGGCGCGGCGTTTCTCGCGCTCGATGTGTCGTTGTTCTCGTTGTTGAGCCTTCTCGGAGGTGGTTTTGGTTGTTGCCTGCGTGTAGCCGATAATGCACACACCCACAGCAAATAGCACTGATGCTGTAATTAGAATTTTGCGTTTCATAAGCCGTAAGAATTTATTTTCTTACAGCATTGTGGCAAATATCGTGCTAAGTCAGATTAAGAATTAATTTTATGCGGTGCGTATAACAACAAAATATCGCCAGTTTGGACTCGAACTGTCGCCGCAGGTTTGAGCAGACCGAAGAGATATGCGATAGGAGTTAAACTGAATGTTTAGAGGACAGATTAAAAAGCGGTAATCAAATTCATTTGAACTATCGTTTTTTAATCTGTTATCGCAGTTGCGTAGCAACAACTACTATCGCATATCACGCAGACAAGTATGCCACACCGCCCCCGACTGACCGAGTCCCCTACGCACAAAAAAAGACGACCTTTTCAAGTCGTCTTTGGCGGTGCGTAGGGGACTCGAACCCCTGACCCCGTGCGTGACAGGCACGTATTCTAACCAGCTGAACTAACGCACCATTGCTGATTGCGAGTGCAAATATAGAGCAAATTATTTGTTCTGCAAAATTTTTAACAACTTTTTTTGTGATTTTTTTTCACTTTTTAAACATCGAAAACTGCACGCTTCCGTAACTCCTTAGTTGCCAAAAATTTGGGTGTCCCGAAAAATCGTACTTGTCGGAGTGTTCGAAGATGAAAATTCCATCTTCTTTGAGTATTTCGCCCTCTAAAACAAGCGGTACAATCTCCTCCAACCCCTCCAAGTCGTACGGCGCATCGGAGAAAACGATGTCAAATTGCTTCGGGCAGCTGCGCAGATAGAGAAAGGCGTTTGCCTTCACGACAAACATATTATCGGCTCCGAGTTCCTTGGCGGTACGGCGTATAAAGGCGTGATGTACGGCATTTATCTCCACCGAGGTTACGCTATTTGCACCTCGTGAAGCAAACTCATAACTCACCGAGCCCGTGCCTGCAAAGAGGTCGAGCACATCGCACTCCTCGAAATCGACAAGGTTGTTCAGTACATTAAACAGATTCTCCTTCGCAAAGTCGGTTGTCGGTCTTGCGCGGAGGTTACGAGGCGGATTTATCGCCCTGCCCTTATATTTGCCACTTATTATTCGCATATAACCTGCTTGTAGTATTTGCGGAGGAGTTTAGCGCACTCCTTGCCTCCTTTAATATATATAGGTGTCGCTTTGTCGTTACCAAGCCACTCGTTTACGAGGTATAAAGTATCTTCGGGGGTGGTGGCATCGTGTGCTTCGGCACGCTGTAAGCCACTGCGGAATAGGCGCAAATAGCACACTTTGTCGGAGGCATCTATGGTCAGGCAGTTCTCCTCGCTGTGGCGCATATCCAAAAGTGGCGAAGTGAACGAGGCACGACAACCCCATCGCTCGATTATTGTGTTCAGTGCTTCGCTGTCAATTGCCATAACGGCTACGATGTCTGACTGTAACTCACTGCAAACACTCTGCTCGTTAGTGCGACAAGGCTTTCCGATAATGCGCAGAAGTTCTCCTGCGCAGTCGAGTGAAACCACCTCACGAGGTGCAAGAGTTATGCGTGGAGTATCTATTACGAACTCTACCTGCTCAATGTCATCTGCGACAACAACCCTCTCCGCAGAAAAAGAGAGTCCACCCAATTTTACTTGAATGGACACCTTTTTGTCGGCGAAATTCGGATTACTCCCAGTTTCCTGCCTCATTGTTACCACGCTCCATTGAGCCGAACATAATGCCCGGATAGCGGTTAAAGTTATTCTTCATATTATCAACGAGGTTGATAACCTGCTGACGATAAGCCACTGTGTCGAGGAATGCGATATATGGAGTACGGCACTCAACAACAGGGATAACCACCTTCGACTCGGTTGCCAACATACCTGCTTCGAGGATATACTCGGTCTTGTTGTTGGTGTAAGGTACATAGCGCAACTCCTTCACCTGCTCAGGTGTGAGGTGCTTGAACAGAGAGTCCTTAACCGAGAAGGTAAACTTCTCAACATTCTTGAACTTGCGGCCATACTTCTTCTTTGCCTGCGCCATTGCTACCGAGTCGTCCTCGTCAATCTTCTTGCGCTCGCCCTCCATCTGCTCGGTGAGAACGAAGTTGATAAGGGTGTCGAAGTCGGCGGTAAAACTCTGATACTTACTCTTGAAGGTACGCTCAGCAGTACGAATATCCTTGATTCGCTCGATAACAGCAGCCTCGCGTGCTTTCTGCTCGGCTTCGAACTTGATAGGCGTAGAGATGAGCATGTAAACCCAATAGATAAGCCCCAACACCACTACTGCAAGAGCGAGTTGGAGAACAATTTGAACACTTTTCTTTTCCATTTTGATATTTTATTGTTAAGTTTGTACAAAATTAAGCAACATACGATGAATATATCCGATATTGCGAGCCAAATTTACGCAAAATTATTGTATCAACCAACGAATAATCAAAAAAAAATCGTTGAAGCCTTCGCCGAGTACCTTGCGGAGGGCGACTCCTCTTCGATGTTTGTGCTGAACGGATACGCCGGAACGGGCAAAACCACGCTCGTTGCAGCTATCGTTGCAGCCCTGAAAAATGTGGGTATTCGCTCCATCTTGTTGGCTCCTACGGGGCGCGCTGCGAAGGTGCTTTCGCACTACTCCGGCGAGAAGGCTCTGACCATTCACAAACATATCTATCGCGAGCGAACAAACGCCTCGTATGAATCTAAGTTTTCACTTAATATAAACCGAGATAAAGATGTGATTTACATCGTAGATGAGGCTTCGATGTTGTCGGCTCATACGGGCTCTGACGGGGTGCAGTTCGGCAGTGGCTCACTGCTCGAAGATTTGGTGCAATATGTCCGTTCGGGGCGAAATTGTCGCTTGGTTTTGGTGGGCGATAATGCGCAGTTGCCACCCGTGGGTGCCGACTACTCCCCAGCCCTCGATATTGCCGAAATGAGCAACTTCGGCGAGGTGGTCTATGGCTCGATGGACGAGGTTGTGCGTCAGGAGCAGGACTCGGGAATACTTTTCAATGCTACGCTGGTGCGCTGTATGCTCGAAAACGGCATCTACGAGATACCGAAATTCGATATGGACTACAAAGATGTTGCATCTGTGGGCGGTACGGAGTTGTTGGAGGCTTTGCAAGATTGTTACGACCGCTACGGGCGTGACGAAACGATTGTTATCACGCGCTCGAACAAGCGCGCAAATCGCTACAACGAGGGCATTCGCCGTATAAATCTGATGGCGGAGGAGGAGTTGGAAAGCGGTGATATTCTGATGGTTGCCAAAAATAACTACCACTACACCGAGCGCCTCGAAGATTGTCCGATAAGTTTTATTGCCAATGGCGATATTGCCCGCTTGCGGAGGTTGCGCCGTGTGGAGGAGTTTTACGGTTTTCGCTTTGCTACGGCTACCCTGTCGTTTGGCGACTATGACGATACCGAGATTGAGTGTAAGGTGCTGCTGGATACTCTGCACTCCGAGTCGCCATCGCTTACGCGCGAGGAGAGTGAGCGACTTTTCAGGGAGGTCGAGAAGGACTATTTAGATGTCAAGAGCAAGATAAAACGCCTGCAAGAGATTCGTGAAAACGACTATTTTAACGCCTTGCAGATAAAGTTTGCTTATGCTGTAACCTGCCATAAGGCGCAGGGCGGACAGTGGAAGGCGGTATTTGTGGATAGGTGCTTGTTTGGCGATGAGCCGATGACCAAGGATATGCTCCGCTGGCTCTATACCGCAATGACCCGTGCCACGGAGAGACTCTACTTTGTCAATTTCGATGAACGATTCTTCGAGGGATAAAACTTATTATTGGTTGTTAGCGGAAATTAGAGGCTGTTAGCGGTTATTAGTGGAACTCCGATACTCTATCCTTAACAACCCCTAACAACCCCTAACAACCACTAATAACCTTTATAACTGTCGGCAAAATACCCTCCGCAGAGTTTTTTTTCTGCGGAGGGCAAAGAGAATAATTCTCAATTTTTAATTTTTAATTTTTAATTCAATGCTCTGCATTGTTAGAAGTCGTAGCCTTCGATATAGTCAGCATAGTCGTTCCAACCCGATGCCGACTTATACGCCTCTACCGATGCAGTTGGTACATAAATATTGCAACCGATAAGATATGTACCTCTATTGCTATCATAACACGAAAACATGTCACGATTTCCCACTGGGGGTACTATCGGTTTGCAATACACCTCTTTCAGCGATTTACAGTTATAAAATGCTTTTCCAATCGAAGTAACGCTGTCAGGAATGGTAACACTTGTCAAAGAGGTGCAATTTCTAAATGCATAATTTTGGATCTTAATAATGCCATCGGGAATTATATATTCCGTTGCTCCACAAGCAATTGCAAATAGCCTTAATACTCCATCAATAATCAAACATTTATTATCCGATGATGCAAATTTTCCATAGAAAGCAGCCAAAGACGTGCAATTATAGAATGCACTATCGCCAATTGAAGTAACACTATCAGGAATTGTGATACTTGTCAGTTTATTACATTCTGCAAATGCATGACTTCCAATCTTAGTTACACTATCGGGAATTGCGATATATTTTATAGAAGAACAATAAGAGAATACATAATTTCCTATCTTGGACACATTGTTGCCAATGGTGATTTTACTGAATTTTATGTCATCAAACCAAGTAGAACTGCTGCTAGTGTAATAGGTTTCCACAATTTTGCTATTGATTATCAACTCACCTTTACAACCAGAGAGTGCATGACTTCCAATTGAAGTTACACTATCAGGAATTGTAATACTTGTCAGCGAGGTGCAATTATAGAATGCATATTTTCCAATCGAAGTAACGCTATCAGGAATTGTAATACTTGTCAGTGAGGTGCAATTATAGAATGCATAATTTCCAACTAATGAAACACTATCACCTATTGTAACTTTTGTAAAGAGTGCACTGTTAAACACTCCAGTTTTACTATTTCCATTCGGGATGTCGCAATTCACAATTAACTCCCCTGTGCAACCACTAAATGGAGAGTCTCCAATTGAAGTAACGCTGTTAGGAATTGTAACACTTGTCAGCGAGGAGCAATCATCGAACGCATGTCCTCCAATCGTAGTAACGCTCTCAGGTATTGTAATACTTGTCAGCGAGGTACAAGCATAGAATGCAGAACTGTCAATTGTAGTAACGCTATTGGGGATTGTAACGCTTGTTAGCGATGAGCAATCACGGAATGCAGCTTTTCCAATCGAAGTAACGCTATTGCCAATTGTTATATTTGTCAGCGAGGTGCAATGATGGAATGCAGCTTTTCCAATCGAAGTAACGCTATCAGGAATTGTAATACTTGTCAGCGAGGTGCAATATTCGAATGCAGACTCTCCAATCGAACTAACACTATCAGGAATTGTAACACTTGTCAGCGATGTGCAATTAGAGAATGCATACTCTCCAATCGAAGTAACGCTATCAGGAATTGTAACACTTGTCAGCGAGGAGCAATGATAGAATGCAGAATCTCCAATTGAAGTAACGCTATCAGGAATTGTAATACTTGTCAGCGAGGTGCAATATTCGAATGCACACTCTCCAATCGAACTAACACTATCAGGAATTGTAACACTTGTCAGCGAGGTGCAAATATAGAATGCATAATTTCCAATTCGAGTTACACCTTCTTCAAGTGTAATCTTGGTAAATTTTGAATTGTACAGCCAGTGTGTATTCTTGTTTGGAGTAGTATCGACGGTATAATCTGTCTCAACAATTTTACTATTTATAATTAGCTCGCCCTGGCATAGGTTAAAGGCACAAGATCCAATCGAAGTAACGCTATCGGGAATTGTAATACTTGCCAGCGATGTGCAATTAGAGAATGCATAGCTTCCAATCGAAGTAACGCTATCGGGCATTGTAATGCTTGGTAGCGATGAGCAATCACGGAATGCAGCTTTTCCAATCGAAGTAACGCTATTGCCAATTGTTATATTTGTCAGCGAGGAGCAATGATAGAATGCAGAATCTCCAATTGAAGTAACGCTATCGGGAATTGTTACACTTGTCAGACTAGTGCAAGCACCGAATGCCAATACTCCAATCGAGGTAACGCTATTGCCAATTGTTACGCTTGTTAGCAAGGTACAACCACGGAATGCATGAAAGCCAATTCTCTTAACTCCATTGGGGATTGTAATGTTTCCCAGCGAGGAGCAATATTCGAATGCATTATTTCCAATCGAAGTAACCCTATCAGGAATTGTAATGCTTCCCAGCGAGATGCACCTATAGAATGCATAGGCTCCAATCGAAGTAACGCTATCAGGAATTGTAATACTTGTCAGCGAGGTGCATCCGTGGAATACCTGCTCTCCAATCGAAGTAACACATTCAGGAATTGCTACATTTCTTAACGAAGTATATTTATAAAAGGCATAATCGCCTATCTGAGAGATGTCGTTATCGAATTTCAAAACGAAAAAACCATTATTGTAGTCATAAGTATTGGATACCAATTTTGCACCGAAATCAGATTCGGCATTAGGTTCTAATGTGTTACCATCGGTTGTAACATAGTAAATCTCGTTGTTCGCAGGAATCAAATCAATGCCTTCTGCTAACCAACGCTGTGGGGTAATAGGGATATATTCAGAGCATCTATCGTTATTACCATCAGATATTTCTAATCTAATTGATGCCGATATCTGACCAGCGTAAAACTCTTGCGATAAGTTTTCGCCCGATGCTACAACTGTGATAATGCCCTTCTCTGCATCTGACGAGAAAGATGTAATAGGCATATCAACAAAGTCGGTTGATCCCGAATAGAGTGCCTGAACTTTTGTATAATTCTTCCAATGTAAAGCCCATGGCTCAATAGTTTCCTTTGGCAGCACCTCAAATTCAAGAGTCACTGTTGCAGATTCGGCAGATGTTACAATAGGTGTTGCCTCATCGCCATATTTCTTAATATACGACACCGATTGAATACGATTCACAAGATTCTTTAATTGTTCCTCAATCTCGTCTAAACGCTTCTCAATGTCATCGAGGCGCTTGTTGATATTTGCCAACTCCTCGTCAATATGTTTGTTGATATTGGCGATATCCTCTGCGATTTCATCGTTTATAATACCCTGATTTTGAATTGCCTCGGCAATAGCCTTCTCGTACTCCTGCTTGGTGTCATTCATCAAAGCCGTAAGTGTAGCAACCACCTTCTCAACCTCCGCCTTCAACTCCTCGGTAAGCGATGCTGTAAGTACTGCAATCTGCGCTTCAACATCTGCAATTGTTGCGTAGCCCGCCAACTGCTCATTTACCCACTGCTTCATTGACTCCTCCGATGCGGCAAGAGCCTCGCTCAACTCTGCGGTCGAAACACCTTCAAAACCCTCTAAAAGAGCCTTCAATGTTGCAAGTTCCGATGCGAGTACGCTATATTGCTCCATTGTTGCAAATGTCGCAGTTGCCCAATCCTGCATCTCGGCAAGGTCGCCTTGGGTGTAGCCTGTGAGGTTAGCAATCATCTGCTCCAATGCAGCTACTCGCTCTTCAAGGGCTGTAATCATATCTTTTACGCCATTGTTATTCTCCCCACGAGTTGCAGGCATCTCGCTTGCTTTGAGCGAAGCTATAGTTGTTTCGACTGCCGACTTTGTGGTTTGGAGGGTTGCGATGGTCGCAGTGATATTTGCTCCCTGTTCCTCTATAGTGGCGATTTTGTTTGATGGCGCAGGTACCCCATTACCGCCCTCGTCAACTCTTCCCGTTTCGCAAGCTGTGAAAATCATTCCTACCGCTGCAAATAAAAATAAAAGTTTTTTCATAATAGTTTATAAATTAAAAATGTTAAAAAGTTTGCACTATTATGACAAAAAGAAAGTGTGGAGTTGAATTTTCGTCTATCAAAATGGAGGTTGTGGTAAAACCCTGCGATAATAAACGATACAATGCCCCACACCTGTAATATGCAGGTCGTAGGGGCAGAAATCTCCTAACCGTACATATACAAGAAATAGGTGTTGTCCGTTATCCTATCGCATTTGAAAACTACCACATTTCCATCTTAGGACTGCGAAAACACTTTCTATATGTCTGCCGTTCAGCCACAAAATAGCCGTTCAGCACTGCAAATTTAGAAACTTTTTCGCAAACAAACAACACCTCGCAGGGCATTGCTCCCCTAAAAAAGAATAAAAGCAAGAAAACCCTTAATTTTCGGAGTGATATAGTTTGGTGTTTATAATAATTTGTCATTCTGAGGCTTCGCAGAAGCCGTGAGAATCTCCCTTATTGTATTTTAATTAGAAAGTGGGAGATTGACCTTCGGTCTTCACTGCTCCGCCTCGGCAAAGTCTGCAAGCAGCCTCTGCACTCGGCTTAATCGCAGCGGTGACAATTAAAGGTATCACCGAGCGAAGGTTTTTGCTCGGTGATTTTTGTTTATTGGCTATTAGCTAAAAGCCAAAATAATGGAGATTACCACGCTCATTACATTCGCTCGTAATGACGATTTATAGATAACTTTTAATTTTTAATTCTCAATTTTTAATTAAAAGTCTAAGACTTTTGTTATCTTTGCACGATTGTAATACTTTATGTTTGTATAGATTTAATACCCATACACTATGAAAATTAAGACTGTTTTATGTGCGTTGCTTCTGTTGGGTGTGATGTTGCCATTAAGTGCAAAGCCTAAAAAGAGGGATAAGTCGATGCCGAAAACTATCCGCGTGATGGATTTCAATATCGCGGATGGAATGTGGAAAGACCAGTTCAATAACTACGATGAGTTTGTTCGATGGATGAAGGGGCAAAAGGTCGATGTGTTTGCCATTTGCGAGGCTGCGAGCCACTGGAACGAGAAGAAAAAGAATCTTCCGAAGAACGAGGAGGCGCGTTATCTCCCTTATCATTGGGACGAGTTGGCGGCTCGTTGGGGACACAAATACACCGCACTTGGAGCATATCAGGACAACTACCCTGTGGCTATAACTTCGCGTTTCCCGATTGAGGTGGTGCAGCGCATTGGAGGCAAGCAGCTCTCGCACGGAGCTCTGCATGTGAAGATTTTGGGTGTCAATTATGTTGTTTTGCACCTCTGGCCAATGTCCTATCGTAAGGGCGATAAGACCAAGACTAAGGGTAAAGGTGGACACGAATTTAGACTCTCGGAGATAAACTATATTATGGATCAGACCATTCGCAATCCTAAGTACGCAGGCGAGGAGCATTGGGTTATGATGGGTGATTTCAATGCCCGTTCGCCAAAGGATATAGCATTTTACGATGAGATACTTAGCAAGCCTAAGAGATACAACAACGATGTTCACAATGCGGTGTTGAAGGTCTATCCTCACGATGTTATCTTCGACAAGAATCCTCACGCGTTCCAGCCTTCTACACGCGGAGGAAAAGCGCGTATTGACTACATCTACTGTACCGAGAAGTTCTACAAGGCAATCAAGAGAGCCTATGCATATACCGATGATTTTGTTCATAGAACATCTGACCATCGTCCACTTATAATGGTTGTTAAGCAGCCTATTACAAAAAAGTAAAATAGATAAACCTACACAAACTATAATTAAACGAAAAGACTTTGGCACGAACAAAAAAAACAGACGAAGAGCAGGGGAAAAAGTCGGGCAAGACAAAGTTGATGAAGCAGTACGATGAGGTGAAGGCGCAATATCCCGATGCGCTTTTGCTGTTCCGAATGGGCGATTTCTACGAGACATTCGGTGCAGACGCTATCGAGACGAGTGCCATACTCGGCATTACGCTCACTCGTCGTGCCAATGGCGGTGCTGCAACGGTGGAACTTGCAGGATTCCCGCATCACGCCATAGACTCCTATCTTCCTCGTTTGGTGCGTGCTGGCAAGCGCGTGGCTATCTGCGAGCAACTTGAAGACCCCAAAACCGCAAAAGGAGATGTGGTGCGCCGAGGTGTTATCGAGGTGGTTACTCCGGGCGTGGTGCTCGAAAATAATGTTGTCGAGCAGCGCGAAAACCACTACCTCGCATCGGTCTATTTCGGTCAGTCGGCTACGGGCGTGGCGTTCCTCGACCTCACTACGGGCGAGTTCTCGGTTGCCGAGGGCGATGACCGCTATATCGAAAAGTTGCTCTCCTCGTTTGCACCCAAAGAGATTGTCTATCAGCGTGGTTTGAAGGAGCGTTTTGTGGCGGCTTTCGGCTCGCGATACTACATCTACTGCCTCGAAGATTGGGTTTTCTCCTACGAGGTCAATTACGGCAAGCTGAAAACGCACTTCTCGGTGCCTTCGCTCAAAGGCTTTGGCGTGGAGGGTATGCGCAGTGCTATCTCGGCTGCGGGAGCGATACTCTACTACCTCGAATTTACACAACACAACAATGTGGCGCATATCTCCTCTCTATCTCGTCTTGACCGTGAGGAGTATGTGTGGATTGATAAGTTCACCTCGCGCAACCTCGAACTTTTCGCTTCGACAGGTGGCGATGCGAACTTCTCGCTTGCAAAGACGCTCGACAAAACCCGTACCGCCATGGGCGCACGACTCTTGCGCAAGTGGATTGCGATGCCGATTCTCGACCTGAAACGCATCGAGGAGAGACAGAATATGGTCGAGGTTTTTGTGAACGATACGGCGACTCGCTCGGCAGTAAACGAACATCTTTCGATGACGGGCGATATAGAGCGAATTGCCTCACGCATAGCGAGTTTGCGAGTATTGCCTCGCGAGATGCTGCAACTGAAAAATTCGTTGGAGGCGATAGAGCTTTTGAAGGCGGCGTTGGAGTCCTCGGATAGCGATATTCTCCACCTTGCAGCATCGAAGATAAACCCTTTGACCGAGGTGTCGGGGCGTATTGCGCAGACCATCTATCCCGACCCTGCAACCAATCAGATTCAGAAGGGCGGCATTATTGCCGATGGTGTTTCGGCGGAACTCGATGACTTGCGCCGAGTGGCTCTGCACGGTAAGGAGGTACTCCAAAAAATTCAGGAGCAGGAGAGCGAACTCACGGGTATTCCATCGCTCAAAATCGGCTATAACAATGTCTTTGGCTACTATATCGAGGTGCGCAACACCCACAAGGATAAGGTGCCGGAGCGTTGGATTCGCAAGCAGACCTTGGCGGCGGCCGAGCGATATATCACCGAGGAGTTGAAGGAGTACGAGCAGAAGATTCTCGGTGCGGAGGAGCGCATT
This sequence comes from Rikenellaceae bacterium, assembly GCA_015059865.1. GTDB lineage: Bacteria > Bacteroidota > Bacteroidia > Bacteroidales > Rikenellaceae > Alistipes. The sequence continues at coordinate 25,225 of SUZP01000024.1, forward strand.
CTGCAACTCGAACAGCAGATTTATAACGACCTAATCGCCTATGTTACAGGCTCGTTGCGAGATATTCAGCGCAATGCACAGATTGTTGCACGCATCGACTGCCTCTACTCGTTGGCGGTTGTGGCGGTGGAGCGCAAATATGTGCGCCCAGAGTTGAATAATTCGACCACAATAAAACTGAAATCGGCACGCCACCCCGTAATTGAGACCTTGATGAAGGTTGGCGAGCGATATATTCCGAACGATTTGATGCTCGACACCGAGTCGCAACAGATTATGATGATTACCGGCCCGAATATGTCGGGTAAGTCGGCACTGCTGCGTCAGACGGCTCTTATCGTGCTGATGGCGCAGATGGGCTCGTTTGTGCCTGCTGCGAAGGCGGAGATTGGCCTGGTGGATAAGATTTTTACCCGTGTGGGCGCATCGGACAATATCTCGCAGGGCGAATCTACCTTTATGGTCGAGATGTTGGAGTCGGCAAGCATCTTGAACAATATCTCGGAGCGCAGTTTGGTGTTGCTCGATGAGATTGGTCGAGGCACAAGTACCTACGATGGTATCTCGATAGCGTGGGCTATGGTTGAGTATTTGCACAACCACCCTACGGCGCACCCTCGCACACTCTTTGCCACGCACTACCACGAACTCAACGATATGGAGCAGGTGTGCCAGCGTGTGAAGAATTTCCATGTTTCGGTCAAGGAGATTGACGGCACGGTGGTATTCTTGCGTAAGTTGGAGCGTGGCGGTACGGAACACTCGTTCGGTATCCATGTGGCGCAATTGGCGGGTATGCCTACGACTATCGTGGAGCGTGCAACGGCAATTCTCGGAGCGTTGGAGAAGGCGTATGGCAATAGCGATATGGTGCCGAAGGGCGAACTGCGTAAGCGTGGCAAGAAGATGTCGGCACAAGATGTTGCAGATGTTGCCGAGTCGGTACGCCAACCCGATGTGCAGTTGTCGATGTTCCAACTCGATGACCCCGTACTGATTCAAATCCGCGACCAAATCAAAGGGTTGGATA
>SUZP01000025.1 GCA_015059865.1 Rikenellaceae bacterium
GAGCCATACCCACATTGTCCCACATAATCAAACCAAGACGCTTGTGGATATCATCAACCGACTGCTTACCGTTAATCGAGAGCAACTTCTCAATCTTAGCCTTAACAGCCTTCTCAGCCTCCTCGAAAGCAGGAGTATCGGTCGAAACCTTCGGAGCCTGAATCTTCTTCGAGAGGTAGTCGCCAATAGTGTAAGGCAATACGAAGTAACCATCAGCCAAGCCCTGCATCAACGCCGAAGCACCGAGACGGTTAGCACCGTGGTCAGAGAAGTTTGCCTCACCGATAGCATACAAGCCCGGAACAGTAGTCATCAAGTTGTAATCAACCCAGATACCACCCATTGTGTAGTGAACAGCAGGGAAAATCTGCATTGGCTCATCGTATGGATTAACATCGGTAATCTCCTTGTACATATCGAACAAGTTACCGTAACGCTGCTTGATAACATCCTTACCCAAACGCTCGATAGCGGTCTTGAAGTCGAGGAATACAGCCAAACCTGTCTCGTTTACACCATAACCTGCATCGCAACGCTCCTTTGCAGCACGCGACGCAACATCACGAGGTACCAAGTTACCGAATGCAGGATAACGACGTTCCAAGTAGTAGTCACGGTCCTCCTCAGCAATCTGCGAAGGCTTCTTTGTGCCCTTACGCAAAGCCTCAACATCCTCCATCTTCTTTGGTACCCAGATACGGCCATCGTTACGCAACGACTCCGACATCAAAGTCAATTTCGACTGCTGTGTACCGTGAACAGGGATACAAGTTGGGTGAATCTGAGTGAAGCAAGGGTTTGCAAAACCTGCGCCCTTACGGTAGCACTGGAATGCAGCCGAGCCATTCGATGCCATAGCGTTGGTCGAGAGGAAGAACACATTTCCGTATCCACCGGTTGCGATAACAACTGCGTGAGCACCGTGACGCTCAATCTCACCGGTTACGAGGTTACGAGCGATGATACCCTTAGCCTCGCCATCCTCGATAACGATATCGAGCATCTCGTGACGAGTATACGACTTAACCGAGCCTGCTGCAATCTCCTTATTCAACGCAGCATAAGCACCGAGTAACAACTGCTGTCCGGTCTGACCACGAGCATAGAATGTACGCGATACCTGCGCACCACCGAACGAACGGTTTGCCAACAAACCACCGTACTCACGAGCAAAAGGAACACCCTGAGCTACGCACTGGTCGATAATGAGGTTAGAAACCTCTGCCAAACGATATACATTAGCCTCACGAGCACGGTAGTCACCACCCTTGATAGTATCGTAGAAGAGACGATATACCGAGTCGTTATCGTTCTGGTAGTTCTTTGCAGCGTTGATACCACCCTGTGCAGCGATAGAGTGCGCACGGCGTGGCGAGTCCTGAATGCAGAATACCTTTACATTGTAGCCCAACTCGCCGAGCGAAGCAGCAGCACTCGCACCACCAAGACCGGTACCTACAACGATAATATCCAACTTACGCTTGTTAGCAGGGCTAACAACCTTGATAGCCGCCTTGTGGTTGCTCCACTTCTGAGCCAACTCACCAGCAGGAATTTTGGAATCTAATTTGAAAGCCATATTTTTATAAAATTTTGTTATTTTTCTAAATACTCAAATTGCTAATCCTGATTAACAAGCAGCGCAGCAAGGGCATACGCTCTGGATGTAGAACCAAACTACAACCACTGCAAAACCTGCGAAGATAAGGGTTGCAACGATACCTGAAAGGCACTTCAAGCGTGGGTACCAAGTATCGTTTGCCCAACCTACGGTCTGCAACATCGACCATACACCGTGAGTGAGGTGGAACCACAAAGCAGCAAACCATACGAGGTAGAGAACTACATTGTACCACTGCGAGAAGGTGTACTGGATAAGAGCTGCTCCATCGGTTGGCGAAAGACCGAGGCCATTCTCGTGATGTCCCAACAACTCAACCAGCTGCATCTTAGCCCAGAAGTGCGAAAGGTGGAGCAAAAGACCGAGCAATACGATTACGCCCAAAAGGAGCATATTCTTCGATGCCCACGAAACACCCTTCTCGGTAACGGTTACTGCATAACGCACATTACCACGAGCCTTACGATTCTGCCAAGTGAGCCAGAATGCATAAGCGAAGTGAACAAATACTCCGAGTGCCAAGACAGCAGTACCCACCAAAGCGTACCAGCTTGCACCCAAGAAACCGCAAATCATGTTGTAAGCCTCAGCCGAGAAGATTGCGGCGATGTTCATTGACATGTGGAAGAGGATGAAAAGCACAAGGAAACATCCCGAGATGCTCATCACTAACTTTCTTCCGAGAGATGAATTAGTTAAAAAACAGCCCATAATTTTAATTTAATTTAAGATTTGTGTATTTTTGTAAAAAGTTTTGTGAAAATTTCGTTCTCAATATACTCTCTGTTAATGGTATAGCCTGCACACAACATCACATACCTAATCACAAAGATACAAATTGTTTGCGAAATAACAATACTTTTCGCCACTTTTTTTGAGATTTAAATTAAAGTTTATATGATAGCACCCGACAAGCGCGAGATACGCCGAAGCGTAAGAGCCGAAATAAAAAATCTCTCACTCGAAGAGCGAGAGTCGTTATCTGCACAGATGTTCAACAAGATAGAAGCTATGCCTGAGGTGCAAAGCGCGTCGGTAGTAGCTCTCTTTGCATCGCTACACGACGAGCCACAGACAGCCAATATCATCGAAAAACTTTCTCACAAAAAGAGGGTTGTTTTGCCTCGCATCAAGGGCGAGGAGATGGATTTTTACGATATGGCAGAGGGGTTATGCGAAGGGGCCTTCGGCATTATGGAGCCTACTGCCACCACCCCTATTGAGCCATCCGAAATCGATTTGATGATTGTTCCGGGTGTAGCCTTCACACGCGATGGCGCGCGTCTTGGTCGTGGCAAAGGATTTTACGATAAGTATCTCGCGAGTGAGGGCTTCCGCGCCTACACCATAGGCGTATGCTACCCTTGTCAGGTGCTTGACGAGCTACCCACCGAGCCACACGACTGCACTCTCGACCGCGTAGTCTATTAGAAGTAGCGACTACTCCTCACCGTTTGCCCACCCATCGGGGAGCTCGGCACGAACATAGACATACGAGATACTCTCGTCATCTGTGGCCACCCAAACCATACTATCGTTCGTCAGGTTGCGCACATAGTAGCGATGCTCCCAGTCGCCCTGACCATAGTCGTACATTCCGAAGATTACGGCAGCACCATCGGTAACGATATCGAAGCGACCTGAGCGTTTGCGCATCTCCATACTCGACAGGTTGTCGTAAGTAACAAAGGTCTTATCCTTACGCACAAAGTCGATATAGTAGTAGCTACCCTCGGCCAACTCCACACCGTTATCGTAGCTCTCCAATCGCCATACGCCCGAAATGTTATTAGGTGTTACATCGAGGAAGTCGTTGCCTGCGCTCCAACTCTTCTCGCACGACGCCATCGCCATTGCCGCACATATCACCATCACCAACTCTAAAAATCTCTTCATATCTCTAATTTTCATATTTTTCACTACTCTCTCCTCTGCTTTCCCACAACAACCTCCACAACACTCTGTCGAGGTGGCAGATTAAGCCCCTTAATATAAATCTTAAAACTATCTGCTGTGGCTATTTCGCCTTGCGGCACATACTCCACAACCATATCGCCCTGCTGCTTTGGAGCCAACTCCGCAGGCTCGAAATAGACCTTTACACCCTTTGGCAGCAACATCGCATCTGCCACAGGTCGCAACTTTATTGAGCCACCATTCATACAAGCTACGCGCAGCACCTCCCTCGTCTCTCCTTGCAGTTGCACCACCTCCTGACGCAGACGAAGCACTCCGCGCGAATATGGGTAGTCGTCGCTTCTATCCTCCGATGCAGTAACCAAGCCTCGCAGTGTCAATATAGCCGAAGGGGTCTCGGTTGCACCATTAGTATAGAGCAATACCCTCTGCGACACTCGCCCAGCGTGGCCGCGAGGATAGTATTTCAAAGCAACAGCAACGCTCTCATTGGGAGCCAGCACCCTCTTTTGCACCTCCGCCTTCAAGCAGCCGCAGGTGGTTTTAATCTGCGTAAGGGCAAGCGTATCTGTGCCTATATTCACAAGATTAGCACTACCCTGCCACACGCCCGACATCTCCTCTATCGTGCCAAAATCGACCTCGCGTGGCACAAATTGAAGTGTCGAAGATTGGGCTTGCGGAGTTGCCGCTTCGAGTTGCGCTTGCGGAATAATGCGAATCTGCGCACTCACAATCTGAGCAACACACAACATCGCAACCACAACACCCCTTCGCATACTACTCATTTCCCACTACTCACTACTCACTACTCACTACTCACTATATTACAGCCAGCCGTCAGACTTGCGAACAGTGATATTAAATGAGTGCTTCTCGCCATTGCTCGCCTCGATAGTTGCAGTGGTAGCACCACTCTTCAACCCCTTGAAGAGCAGTTTGTCGCCACTCTCCTCGCAGGTTACAACAGAGGTATCGGCAATTGCAACCTTATAGGTCAAACTCTCGCCACCCACGAAGTAGGCAGCAGGAGCAACAGCCACAGAGCCACCTACCTTAATGGTGATATTAGGGAAGTGCATTGCAACACCCACATCCTCACCGCCAATAGCAGCCAAGAACTTTGTTGCATTAACCTGTCCCGAACCCATCTCTCCCTTGAACGGAGCAAGAGGCAACTGCATAGGCTGTATCGGTCCCATATCGGCAACATAACGCGAGTAAATCTTATACCCCTTCATATAGCTATCTATCGGAGTGGTATTCTGCGCCGCTTGCAACATCTCTCTAATCTCCTTCGCCTTGAAGTGCTTACGCAGCTTCGTGGCGTATGACAATCCGAGAGCAACCACAGCCGAGACATGAGGACACGCCATCGAAGTTCCCTCCATATAACCATAGCCCGACTCGCTGATATGCTCAGGCAAGGTCGAGAGGATACATCCTACATCGCCATAAGCCTTGGTTTCAGGGTTATGGTAGTTGTAATAGTAATCTTGGTCGCCACCCGGAGCCGATATGGTCGTACCCGGACCGTAGTTGGTGTAGGTTGCAGGGGTGAAGTCTGCCGATGTTGCCGCCACCGAGACACAATACTCGGCTGCACCCGGATAGCCCGCCATAGCGGCACACTCATTACCTGCGGCAAAGACTGCAATACCACCCTCGACAACACCATTTGGCGAGCCTGCATTGTTGATGAAGTAGTCCAAAGCCTCCTTCTCGATAGGCGAGCCAGCAATCCACTCCTCCTCCGAGGCGAAACCTGCCTCACCCCAATCGTACTCGTTCGCAGCACCAGACACATAGCCCCAACTACACTGCAACACCACCGCACCATTGTCGGCAGCGTACTTCATAGCACGAACAACATTGTATAAACCTGTTGAGATGTTACCTGAAAAGATTTGGCATACCATAACCTTCACTCCACTACCAGCCGAGCCATCGCCACCAGCAATAGAGCTCACGCCGATAGAGTTATTGTTCACAGCTGCAATAGTTCCTGCGACATGGGTTCCGTGTCCCGAATCGTAGTAGTCGTTCCAAGTTATCTTGCCCATATCGTGAACGAAGTTATAGCCATTTCTATCGCCCTTGTAGCCGTTGTTATCCTTATCCTCGTTGAGTGAGCCATCCTCGTCGTCATTCACCCAAATATTAGCCTCCAAGTCGGGATGCTTAACATAGATACCCTCATCGAGCACCGCCACAACAACCGATTTGTCGCCCGTGCTCTTTTTCCAAGCCTCAACAACCTGAACATCAGCACCTACAAGGCTCTTTATCATATCATCCTTAGTAAAGAGTGAGCCATCGTTCTCCAAGTTCCACTGTTTAGCGTAGAGAGCATCGTTAAATGGCTGCTGCAAGGCACGAGTAGTCTGCATACGCTCATACTCCGCCTTCGACAATGGGATAGCCTTACGGGTATTGGCACGCTTGACTGTACGATTTAAATCGACCTTCTGCACCTCACCCAACTGCGCAAAGCGGCGTGAAACCTCCTCGACAGTATAGTCGTTGCTGTATCGCACGATATACCAACAATTCAGTCCATCACGCACGGTACGCTCCTCATGGCGCGGGTCTACTGGAAAGACACGCGAAATCTCGAAGCCACCAACCAAGTCGAGCACCTCGTCTACGCTATTCACGCCACTGCGTGTCGAGTTAGAGCGCACCACGCCCGACTCCTCTATCACAGAGGCTACCTCTGGTGTAAACTTCACGAATATCTCGCCTGCGGCATACGACTCGCCATCAGAGGGTGTCGTTATCTCCTCGCGCATCGGCTCCTTGACACAGGATGCAAGTGTCATCGATGCGCAGAGCACTGCTACTATAATCTTACTATATCTCATTCTCCACTCTTCTTTACTTTGTTATCACTCCACCCTCTTCCTCAGGTATCTCCTCCTCGATTGAGCTTGCCAACTTCTTCTTCGGATACCACTTGGTATAGTAATCCACCAAATTCGACGGGGCATTCGTAAATCCCGCCTTCACTCCATCGGCATCGCGGCCCTCTTGTGGGAATACCAAGCTGAACGGCACCCACCAATCGAGCGCAGGGTGCATCAACAACCACTTTGGAGCCTCGCCCGTAAGACGATTTCCGTTGATACGGAAGGTCTTGGTCGTAGGCATAATCTTAGGCGTACCCACCAACTCCATAGGCAAGGTGTCGGCAGCCATAACCTCCGCCTCACTCCACTTGTCGGGATAATCCTCGAATGTAGGGAGCTCGCCGTGCAGATAATTGACACTCAAAACCAAGGTATCCAGTCCCCAAGTGATTAGACGCTCAGGGAATTTCTCCTCGCCAATAAGACCACCGAGAGTCTCCATATCGTGGATAGTATTACTCAAATCCGACACCGCGTGACGCTGCTGTGCATTCATAACCAAAGCACGCAACTTAGGTAAGTTTGTAGGGTTAATCTCCTCTGGCACTCGCTGGAAGTTGTTAGAGCCAAGGTCGAGATACTCCAAATTCTCAAACTTAAAGTTCTTTGGCAACTCGGTCAATCCAAATGCACCAACCGTCAGTCGCTTCAAATTTTGGAGTTTGAGAATATCCTCTCCGAGATTGATGCTTTTGAGCATCGAGTTCTCGTTCGAGAAGATATATATCTCATCTGCTGCTGTCAGATACTGAATTTCGTAAGGCAACCCCTCGAACGAGTTGCAGAGGAATATCTCTACACTCTTCACGCGACCTACCCACTCAGGCTTGCAGCCCTCCATACGCTCCTCCCAAAGCGTTACGCCGTTCCAAGTATCCATAGGCGTAGAGCTATCCCAAATGGTCCAGCACTGCATTGTAGTCGCAATATTGAGCAACGAGAGCGAGTCGCCTGCGCGAGTATCAGGAATAATAGGCTCGGCAGCCTCCTGCTTCACGCTCAGAATATCGCTATATGCCACCGCAATATTGCTCTTAGGCACAAACTTAATATCTGCCAAACGCTCCTTTGCCTGATTGTTTATCTTCCAGTTAAATCGCACCTTTACCTCGCGAGGGCGAGCTCCACGATTAAGGTCGAGCCTATACGACTCGTACGACAACCAATGTTTCTCGCTATCTGGAATCTTCACATCGAAGTCGAAGTTCGAACGCACCGTTACATCGAAATATCGCTCGTCGTACTCGGCATATCGCTTAATATTTGCCTCCGACTTATCGACCTCGACAGTGTAGTCATACCCCTTTTGATTAACCGTGATGCGCTGAGTCTTATTTGTCTTAACATTCAAAATCGAGACAACAGCCGTACGCGGTTTTGTGGTCAAAGCCGAGTCGATAATAAACTCGCAAGCCACCGAGCCACGACCATTCGCTGGCGACACGGTAATCCAAGGGTTTGGCTCACCCTCATTTTCACCCTCTTGTTGAAGTCCTACCGATGCCACCCACTCGTCACTCGAAGAGATGTTAATCTTCTCGACACCTCCATTTGCGCCAACCTCTATTGTCTTGCGGTCGGACCTAAAATCGACAGTCGTCTTATCCGATACACAGGCCACAGAGACCAACGCTGCCATGACCAAAACAGATATATTATATCTCATTTTCATACCTCTCTCTCCTACGCATTTAGTCCAACATAGCATCACAATTCAAAATCTTCTGCGTCTTATCGTACATAAGGATATAGGCCCCTGACTGCCAAGCATAACATATATCCGAAGCGTCAAATACTATGTTCGGGTTATCACTTATATCGAGATAGTAACACAATGTCGAGATGGTATCATCGATAACACGCAGGTCATTTGAGCCGAGATATAGACCTCGTAAGCCTTTGTGTTGATAGATGCCCTGCGGCCACTCTCGCAAACAACGCTCTCCCTTCTCATTGCGCTGGCTACGCACCGCCAACACAGTCAAGCCCTCGGCATCGAGAGGATTGTATGGGAAGTTCTCAAATCGATTGAACGACAAGTCTACACCATAGAGATATGGCATATTGCCTGCATGAAAATCCTTCGGCAACTTCTTCAAGCGGTTATACGAGAAGTCGAACGAGAAGTGATTTACGGCATTATCGTGAGAGAAACACCCCTCCTCTATCTCCTCTATCTGACAAGCACTAACTACTATATACTCAAATAGAGAGTTCGAGTCGGCAAATGCCTTCGGATACCTCTTCAATGGATTTAACGAGAGCGTCAAGGTCTTGACATTTATACCCTTATAACTACCGTCATTCTCGCCCTCGCAGATTATACCCTCAGCGTTGTTACCAATTTGATTACCTGCAAAACTTACCGAGGTCATATTGAACTTACTCTTGGCATTGAAGATATTAGGCACCATCGTAAGTCTATTGTAGTTCACCGAGAAGGTCTCGACATCGTCATATCCGCAGAAGTAGCCCTCGGCATCGTGCGGAAGATATTCGATTTGGTTATTGTCGAGATACAACTGCGTAAATGCCACATCTTTGCCAAGAGCCTCGACAGTCGAAATCTTGTTGAATGCCAAATCCAACAATCCGATAGCCTCCAAGCCACCCTCATTCTCTGTCGCGCCTGCACCAAACATCTCCTTCGTGAGTTTTGAAAGATTGTTCTCGCGAGCGTAGAGAATTTCGATGGTCTTGCGCGACTTACCACGAGCCAAAGCTGTAAAGCCCTTGTCCATCTCCTCACTCGACCACTGCTTGTTATTCGAGATATTCACCGAGCGCAACATTGGCAACTCGGCAATCACTGTCGGGAACTTCGTCATCTTCGGGCAGTTGTAAATCTCCAACGAGGAGAGCGACTCCAACTGCGCAATCTCGGCCGGCAACTCCGTGATAGTTGAGTTTGCGATATTCAATGTTTCGAGCTTCTTCAAATTGCCAATCTCGGCCGGCAACTTGGTAAGGCCATTCTTCAAAACGCCATGATTCATATCGTACTTGCGAATGGTCTGCTTGCCTGTCTTCTTGTCAATAATTTCCGACTCCTTGCCCCCCTTCTCGTAGAGCGCAATCGCTGGCGAGGTCAAACCCTTCTCCATCAATGCGCGAGCGCAAGGCTCCGACATCTGAATAGCAGGATGTATCGAGCGAAGATATGCTCGCTGGTCGTCAAACAAGTTACGCTGGCGCTCTGCCAACGAGCGCGAAAGGTCGAGCGATGGGTCGTAGGTTACATTTGTATCGTTGTGCGTGCCGAGATAGAGCTCCGCCAACTCGGTAAGCTGTCCTATCGCAGGCGACATCTCACCACGGAAGCCAAAGCCACTCAAATCGATACGAGCAATACGGCCATTCGAGTGTACTTGCACACCCGGTTGTTCGCACCACAAATCGACATCTTTGTTGAAATCCCAATTGGTACCTCGTGCATAGCTCTCGCCATCGTAACTCCAATTTGGACCATCTAACGACTTCCAAATCTCGTAGAGAGCGTAGTTATCCTTGATATATTCGTCGGTTTTATATAGCGAAATCTTCACCTTTGCCTCAGTTGTGCAATTATCCTCAACTTTAAACTTTGACAACACAGGCGTATTGTTATACTCCAAATCGCCACCCGACTTTTGGCTCTTGGTTGTATAGGATATCACACGATAGGTATCCGCTTCGAGCGAAAGAAGTGTATCGCATACAATAGACGAGGTCTTCCAACCGTGCTTATCGCTCTGGTCGTTATCCTTGTCAAAGTGCTGCGAAAACTTCGCAGGAAGGTTCTCAAATACTATTTCGCGACCAATAGTCTCGTTGGTCTCGTCATTCATCACCTTCTTCAATACGATATCCACAAACTTTATCTCATCGAATGTGTATTCGCGTTCAACCTCGCCACGCGTCGTTGGCTGAATATCCGACATATCCTTCACGAGCGTAAACTTCACCATTCCGCGAGGAGTTACATCGACAGCCACCTCGTGCAGTGTCAAGCCACCCTCCGTAACATCAAAATCGAGTTGCGAGGTAGGGACCTTTCTATACAACACATTATCAAGCACATCGAACAAGGTTATCATTCCAAGACGATACTTGCCAGCGAGAAGTTTCAGCTTACCACTACGCAAACCGAACTCCGACAGCTCCTTATCGGCAGCCGAGAGCACCAAACTCTGACGAATAGCCACATCGTTCTTGTCGTAGAGATTGACCTCTATCTTGCAGGCGTCGGCCAAGTAGTCGAGCTCCTCTACCACCGTGGCGCGTGAGTTGCTCTGTGTCGGCGTATACGATGCACTCTTATACAATTTGAACTGCACATATCCATAATCCTTCTCACGAAGGTCGATAGTGTTATCCTGCGTACAAGCCTGCACGCAGAGCATCGCCATCGCCATTACGAATATGTTAAACCTCAACAATTTCATATTCAAAATCGTTTTTCTATTTATCTCTTAATCTCTTTTGCGCTACTCTACATTATCCTCAGGAAACTCCTCCTTGGGTGCCCACTCGAAGAGAACATTTATAGTGTACGAGACATTGCCATTGTCACTAACTGCTGTAATCTCCCAAACGCTGTCGCGGGTTAGTCCTTCGATAGTTGCACCCTCCTTAACCGACACAGAGAGGATACCACTCTCTCTATCATACGAGGCTTGCAAATTCTCCTGTGGGATTGTAGCAAATACATCCGTAAAGCCCTCAAACTTCAAGGCAAAAGCGGCGTTATGCTCGGTGAGTATATCCGATGTAGGGATTGTCAATGTATAGGTCGTGCCACTACCATCCAACTTAACACCCTTATCAGCCGCCAAGTCAGGATTTGCAAGTCCCATAGAGGTCTTCACTACCACCTCTGCATCAGGATTATATACATAGTATATCGACACCACAACATTCTCATCTCTATCTTCGATATTCACAAAAGCCTCATATCCAACACCTTCGGTAATTCTGCCTTGTGTATAGTTCATATGTAGACGATGTTTCTCGCCACTCTTTCCAAATGGCACAAGCGAAAGCCACGGATTGCTGCTATCGGCAATATTCACATATTCGCCCTTAGAGTTGATGGCATAGACAACATAGTTGTAGTCCAAGTCGAAGTCGTGTTGCACATAGAAATTCGCCTCTTTCGCATCAGTACCCTTGTTGTGTCTTACCGTGTAGGTATTTGGAGCTGTCGCAAAAGGGCTATTTTCAGGATGACCGCCCTTAGCGAAATCGACCTTTACTGAGCTCTCAAATCCTGCATTTGGAGCACCCGTAACATTGATTATCTTGGTCGATTTAGGGATTGTGCACACTGCCAAATTCTCGGTGTAGCCATTCATCGAAATCTCCACATTGAAGACAACATCGTTAAAGTAGCTACCCGCGCCCTTATTAACACGCAAATAGAGAGTATGCTCACCAGCCTCGCCCGAATGTTGCGTGTCGAGATAGTTGTCATAACGGAGCGTTGCGTATGGTTGTGCCTCGGCAGGAAGGGCAACACTCCACCCCACCTCTGCTGTAAAGTCTATTTGATACGAGCCACCAGCCGCAACGGTCATCTCGTTTACCGTTGGAAATTCAGGTCTTGGCAATCCACTCTCTTGTGCACACGATGCAAACAACATCGCCACTCCACTCAAAACTACTAATATCTTTTTCATAATCTTCTTGGTTTTCTATATTAATTTTGCATTCTGAATTCTGCATTCTGAATTTTGCATTCTGAATTCTGCATTCTATAACCCCTCGCGCATTATCTCTTCGGCCTCCTCGTCGGATATCCATTCGAGGATGTTGTAGAAGTCGCCAACATAGCCGACCATCGTCGTCATATCCTTGACATAGAGGCGGATATACAGCTGAGCAAACTTCTGACACGAACTGAACTGCGAGATATATGTCCCCGCAGGGCTGCTCTGCGCCAATATCTTACCATCGCCCCACGCAATGCCGAATACGGCGAACTCCTCGCCAATAACTTGGTCGGCAGCCACCTCCAAGCGAGGCTCCGATGGGTTTTCGGTATTGAAGGTGAGCTCCACATCGTAACCGTCATAGAACAGCTCCTTCATAATCACCACATTATCCAGATGTGGATGCTTGTAGCACTTCACCAATCGGCTATACGATGTATTTGTACCCGGATAGCTATACAACAATAGCGAAGTGAGCAAGCAGTACTTTGGCCTATCGATAGAGCCCTCCTGTGTTCCACCCCACTCGTTAATATCGAATGGGCAGGACTTGAACATCACAACCTTGGTGCGGTTGTGGTTGGGATACAAATCCCACTTCAACTCATCGCGCATCACCAACTGCAAGGTAAAACCGAGCGAGTCGGTAGGCTCGATATTGTCGTACAAGCCGTAGACCTCGACATTGGTCGATAGCTCACCCGCAGGGATGGTAATAGTGTTTGACTTCAAGCGATAGTGCTTGCCCTCGATAGCATTGCTACCCTTGTCGATAACCTCGACAGCGTAGGTGCGGTCATAGTTACGCGCTACGGTCGAAGACACGGCCACCTTGAAAGGCTCTCCACTTGCCACGACAGCATTCGTGGTAAGAGTATCGGTAAACATCAGATACTCAGCACCCTCGTAGGTGGTGTATTGCTCTCGACACGACACCGCGCCTGCGCAGAGAGCAATCAGCAAAAGTATATTAAAAAATCTCTTCATAACATCATCCTCCTTCGTTTAGTAGCCCTCATTTTGTTGTACCTGCGAGCCCGGAGCCTCAACCTCGTGGCGAGGAATTGGCCATACGAACATATAGTCGTCTGCCGACTTCTTAATAGAACTACCCTCCTTCAACGAGTTGGTCTGTGGCGTACGCGTAAAGCCCTTGCCTTCGTTGTACTTATCGCCCCAACGCTTCAAGTCTTGAAGGCGATGTCCCTCCATATACAACTCGCGCACACGCTCGTTGGCAATATTCTCCAACCAATTATCAGCAGTAACTGACATTGCACCCCTGCCCGACACATAGCGAGCTTCGCGGAGCTTGGTCAAGTCAGCCGATGCCGCCGAGTAGTTTGGTGTCGCCTGACGGCAATAGGCCTCGGCACGGATAAGATACTGCTCAGCCAAGCGGAATGGCTTTGGCATCGACACCTCGTAGAGGAGATAGCTATTAATAAAGCTTGTATTACCTGCATACTTTATCAACAACGGCCACACAAGTCCGTGTGCATGGGCTGTCTGCGCATTGGCAAAGTAGGCGTTATAGCGCAAATCGTTTGCATCGTAGAGGTTTAATACCCACTGCGCAGGCACATAGTCGGGATAGTAGTTTACGCCATCGGTATTACGCCCCAAGAATGGCGAGCCAAGCATACCACCATACGACTCTGGGGTGAGGTTAATCTGCCATATAATCTCCCAGCCCTCATCGTTAGCCCACAAATGTTTGAAGTGAGAGGTTGATGAGGATATCATATTATTTACCGAGGAGAGAGCAAACCTCTCACTCTCAATAAGTTTTGTCGCATACTCCACAGCTGTATCCCAATCCTGCATATAGAGAGCTACACGAGCGTGCAACGCCTCAGCCATTGCTTTGGTGGTGTAGATTGCCCCATATCCATCATACTCGCTATCGAGCAGCTCCTCAGCCTTTGCCAAGTCTTCCAGCACAAACTCGTAGGAGTCGTACAACGAGGCGCGCTTTGCCTCCTCAGGTTTCGAGTAGTGTTTGCGCAACACGACACCCAACTCCTCCTTTGCCGTAGCAGGGTTATACGCCTTGCAATACAACTTTATAAGCTCCGAATAGGCCAACGCACGAATTGCATAGACCTCACCCGTAAAGTAGTCGAGGTCGGAGAGTTTGTTGTCATCGGTCGTGTTAGCCTTCACCACCCCGATATTTTCGAGGAAGAAGTTGCAGTTCGAGATTACACTATATAGGTTTGCATAGACAGCCTCCGACTCCGAGGTTGTCGAGCGAATTTGCCACAACCAAAATGAGCCGAGCTGGTTGCTGTAACCATCCACCGCATATACGAGGTCGGTCTGCACATCGGGCAGCGTAGTGAGGTAGCCCGTATAGAGGCTCGAACTCTTCAACATAGCATAGATGCCCGTGTTGAACTGCACGGCATCGTCGTAGGTCTTCATCGACTTGCTCGTCTCGATTGCGCCACCCGGATACTTCTCCAAGCACGATGTTGCCACCAAGAGTGCAACCATCGCAATAGCGCATACCTTTATATTATATATTATACTCTTCATCATCATAGCCGTTAGAATGTTATATCAAGACCAAATGTATATTGACGAGCCATTGGATATTGTGCCGCGTAGATATTCGATGTTCCCTCAGGGTCCAAGCCAGAGAACTTCGTAAAGGTGAATGGGTTTTGCACCTGCGCATATACGCGCAAGCCTTGGAACACCTTACTCTTGCGCAACAGAGCCTGTGGGAACGAATACGAGAGCATCAAATTCTTCATACGAAGGAACGACGCATCCTCCAACAAGCGGCTATCGAACTCGGTATATACTCCGTGGCGCGGAATGTCGGTAATATCGCCCGGCTTCTTCCAGCGGTCGAGCAGTCGTGCCGACTGGTTGTAGGACATAAAGCGACCATTAGACTCATCGAAGTAGCGGTCGTTGTTTATCATCCAGCGGTCGGCTACCCACGCAAACTGTGCGCTGAGCGAGATGCCCTTCCACGACAAGGCCGTTCCGAAACCACCCTGCCAAGGGGCAATGTAGCTCTTGCCTACAAGCACCTTGTCCTCATCACGCAGCTCGTTTGTAATCTCGCCATCTTTGGTATACCACAAAGCATCTCCGTTTGCAGGGTTTACGCCTGCGTAGCGGTTGATATAGAACTCGCCAAGCGGATGTCCGACAACGAGCTTGGTATTGGTATTTGCCAACTCATACTCCTGCACGCCATTATACAACTCGGTGATGCGGTTGTGATTGTAGGAGAAGTTGGCATTTACGGTCCACAAGAAATCCTTTGTCTGAATAAGTGTTCCATTGAGATTTACCTCGAAGCCCTTATTCACCATTGCGCCGACATTATCCCATCTATAACCAAATCCCGAAGTCGAGTATGGCAGTGGCACCTGCATCAACATATCAGTTGTACGCTTGTAGTAGAGCTCCACATCTACGGTCAGGCGGTGCCAGAAACCAAAGTGCAGAGCCAAGTTCGAGGTCCACGGCTTCTCCCACGAGAGCGACTCGTTGCCCGGTTGTGCCAAGCCGATACCTGCATCACCGGCATAGTCCAAACCTCCACCCACGAGAGCCAAATGCTCGTAGTTAGGAATTGAGGAGTTACCCGAAGTACCCGTCGAGAGCGACACCTGCGCATGTGTCAGCCAGCGTCGCGCAGACTCCATAAAGGCCTCGTCGCGCAAGCTCCACATAAAGCCCAACGACCAGAAGCCTGCCCAGCGGTTATTTTTACCAAATCGCGAAGAGCCGTCGGCACGCACAGCAACCTCGGCAAAGTAGCGATTGTCGTAGTTATACTCGGCACGACCGAAGAATGACAAGAAGCCATAGTCCGAGTCGGTCGTATCGTTCCATGATGTTACGCGCGTAGCCGAAGATATATTGGTCAGGCGGTCGTTATTCTGTCCGCGAGCCAAGAGACTGAACGCCTCGTAGTGATAGGAGATACCCTCCTGACCAACGAGGAAGTTGAAGTTGTGTTTATAATCCTTCGAGAAGCGGTAGTTTGCTGTATTGGTGATGGTCAGCGAGCCTCCATCTGTCGATGAGCGCGAGGCTGAGCCTTGTCCCTGATTTGGGAGATAGCTCGGATATGACATTGCAAAGCCCGTAGTGTGCGAATAGTCCACCGCCAACTGCGAGCGCAACGACAACCCCTCGATAGGCGTAGCCTCGGCAAAGAAGGTCGAGAGTAACTTATACTTCTTGAAGTTCACGGGATTGTTCTCTATCCATTCGAGTGGATTCTCCTTGATACCCTTCCACGAGCCATCGTTAATCGATGCCAACGAGCCGTCAGCCTTGTATGGCGAGTAGTAAGGCAACATAAATCGAGCAGCCGAGATTGGGGTTACAAGAGTATATGCACCCTCGTCAGCCTGCTGAATTTGCTGGTAGTTGAGCATCGTGTTCGTGCCTATTTTGAGCCACTTGGCAGCCTTACGCTCCAAGTTGGCACGGAACGAGAAACGAGCAAAGCCCGAACCGAGGGCAGTACCCTCCTGATTGTAGTAGCCACCCGAAACATAGTACGAAGTTTTGTCGTCAGCGCCCGAAATGGAGAGTTCGTAGCTCTGCAACAGTGCCGCCTTCTTATAGACCTCGTCTAACCAACGAACATCGGTCTTGCTCAATAGGTCGTAATCCTTACCATCGGTCAAGCCCACCTCCTTCTCATACTGGATGCGCTCGGCGGTATTCATCAAATCCCAATTGTCGCCCGCAATCTGCGAGAAGCCGAGCTGCATACGATAGTCGATGCGTGGGCGGTCAGCCTTAGCACCGCGCTTGGTGGTGATAACGATAACACCATTCGCTGCTCGCGCACCGTAGATTGAGGTCGAAGCCGCATCCTTCAACACCGACATCGACTCGATATCGGCAGGGTTTATGGCGTTGAAATCGCTACTCTCGATAGGCACACCATCTAAAATATAGAGTGGAGCCGTTCCCGAATTGATGGAGTTCACACCACGAATAAGGAGTTGCGCCGAGGCACTTGGCTCACCCGTAGAGGACATAACCGACAATCCTGCCACCTGTCCCTGCAACGCTTGGTCGAAGGCCGCAGTTGGGGTGTCGGTGATACTCTCCATCTCGACAGCCGAGACAGAGCCTGCCACAGTACCCTTCTTGCGGACACCGTACGCAATAACCACCACATCATCGATGGACTCGGTGTCACTCTGCATAACGAGGTTATAAGTAACCGCATCACTGCCCGTCGGCACCACCCAATCTACCGAGCGATAGCCCAAATAGGAGAATGATAGTTTTGTACCTGCTTCGGCCTTGATGGTGTAGGTTCCATCAATCGCGGTCGTAACACCCGACATCTTCTCGGTAACGACCGTAACTCCTATAAGTGGTTGTTTATCCTCGGCAGAGGTAACCAAACCACTCACCGTAACGACTTTACCGCCCTGCGCAAAAGCGAAATGCGGCACCATCGCAAAGGCGAGGAGCAAGCAGATTAGTAGCAAATTAAAATTTCTTCTTAACATAGCGGGGCAAAGATAATAAAAAACTTTGTTTTTTGAGTTAAAAGTTACAAATTAAAAGTTAAAAGTTATTTGGTTTACAAACTTCACCCCTTGTCACGGTGCAACAACAACTGGGCGTTACTGGGGGCGCTCACTCTGTTCGCTTACTGGGGAGCGCGAGAAAGTAATTAAAAATTAAAAATTAAAAATTAAAAAATTCCTTTAATTGTCCATTGTCAATTATCAATTGTCAATTTGAGAACTCCTCACTACTCTCTGTAAAAAATTTGCCTATTCGGGGAATTTTACTTATCTTTGTGAAAACATTTTGACTTTTGATAGTTATGCAAGAGGATTTATATAGCGATATTCGCCCATACAACGACGACGAAATCCCCGCCGCCTTGGAGCGAATAGCAAATGACCCATTCTTTGTTCCCGCAGTAAACTTCGCTTTCCCCGATGCCGATATGGAGCGCATCAAGGAGGTTGTCCGCACCTGTAAGACCGTAGACCAGATGCAGGAGCGCGTGATGTTCAGCATCATTAGACGCATAATTGAGGCTACAATCGACAACTTCACAGCCTCAGGTATTGAGCAAATAGCGAAAGACAAAGGCTATCTTTATATCTCCAACCACCGCGACATTACTCTCGACTCGTTGTTACTGCAATATTCACTCTTTACACACGGCTTATCAACAACCGCTACAACGCTGGGCGACAATCTTTTGCGTTCGCAATTTATAATCGATATCTGCCGCATAAACCGCGCCGTACGAGTAATACGCAAAACCGACGACATCTCGCCTCGTGAGTTCCTGCAAAATTCGCAACACCTTGCCGAGTATATTCGTTGGTACATTTCGCAGGGTAAGTCGATGTGGATTTCGCAACGCAATGGTCGCACCAAGGATGGCATTGACGCCACCGACCAAGGCGTATTGAAGATGGTTAGCCTAAGTGGTCCGAGCGACTTTGTCGAGAATTTTAGCGAGTTGAGTATCGCCCCAATCGCCATTTCGTACCAATACGAGCCGTGCGACATCAAGAAGGCTATCGAAACCACCGTAAATCTGATGGGCGGAACATACCAAAAGGGCAAAAATGAGGATGTCAATAGCATTCTCTACGGTATTCGTATGCCTAAGGGCGATGTGAATATCACCATCTGCGAGCCTATCACTCGCAAGGAGTTGGAGGAGTGCGGCAAACTGCCAAAAGCCGAGGCGTACAAGATGTTGAAAGAGATTATCGACAATCGCATCTACAAGAACTATAAGTTGCACGACACTAACTACATAGCACACGATATTCTGCATCACAGCAAGCAGTATGCAGAGTACTATACACCAGCTGCTATGAAGAAGTTCAAGGGGCGTATGGCATACGCCGAGGCGCGCTTTATGGAGTATGGTCTCGACCTCAAAACAGCACGCAAAGTCTACCTCGGCATCTATGCAGGACCTGTGGACACTAAGATATAGTTGACAATCTAATTTTCAAGCATTTCGAATTTTTCTTGCATTTTGCATTTTGAATTTTGAATTTTTCATGAATTCTGCATTTTGCATTTTGAATTCTGCATTTTTAATTGTATCTTTGCGGCCGAAATGTAAGAAAGCAAGCGGTTATGGGATGCAAACTACGGGTTTGCGTTGAGTGCCGCCCAAGGTAACATATTAAAAAACAAAACATTATGAAGACTTTAACTTTGAAGGCTGAACTCCGTTCAGAGTTCGGCAAGAAGGCAGCTAAGGCTGCACGCCGCGAGGGCCTTGTACCTTGCAACCTCTATGGCGCAGGTGAGAATGTAACTTTCGTTGTAAGCGAGAAGGAGCTCCGCGCTTTGATTTACACCCCAAGCTCGTACATCGTAGAGTTGGATTTCGGTGGCAAGATTGAGAAGGCTGTTATGCGCGAGACTCAGTTCCACCCAATCCGCGAGCAGGTGCTCCATGTTGATTTCTACCGCGTAGTAGAGGGTAAGCCAGTTGCTATCGCATTGCCAGTACGCCTTACCGGTAACGCTGAGGGTGTTAAGATTGGTGGTAAGTTGGCATTGTCGGCTCGTAAGTTGGTTGTTAGTGGCTTGATGGAGAATCTTCCAGATGAGTTGATGGTTGATGTAACTCCATTGAAGGTTGGTCAGACCATCTTCGTTGGCGACCTCCAATTCGAGGGATTGCAGTTCCTCTCGCCAGCTACTCAGGCTGTCTGCGCAGTTCGTGTAACTCGTGCATCGCGTGGTGCTGCTAACCAGCAGTAAGCAATTAGCTTATAACTGATAGTTATGAAATATTTGGTTGTCGGCTTGGGTAACATCGGCGCAGAGTATGCCGAGACTCGCCACAACATAGGTTTCAAGGTGTTGGATTGGCTTGCTGCCGAGACCAACACCTCTTTTATTTCGGGGCGCTACGGCTCGGTAGCCGAGTTCCGCCACCGTGGTCATATCGTAACACTATTGAAGCCTTCGACATATATGAACCTATCGGGCAAGGCGGTGCGCTATTGGCTTACGGAGTTGAAAATCGACAAATCGCAACTACTTGTTGTAGTGGATGATATAGCCCTGCCATTTGGCGAGTTGCGTATACGCAAGAAGGGCAGCGCAGGTGGGCATAACGGTCTGAAAAACATCAACGAGTTGCTTGGAGGCGAGGACTATGCGCGTATGCGCTTCGGCATTGGTGGCGACTTCGCGCGTGGGCATCAAATAGACTATGTCTTGGGCGAATGGAGCGCCGAGGAGCGCGAAAAGATGAACGAGAGGTTGAAAGTTTTTAGCGATGCGATACTCTCCTACATCTCGGTAGGGCTCGACCGCACGATGAATACATTTAACAATAAATAACAATTGGGATGGCTAAAAAGCAGAATTAGTCATCCCAATTAATTTTGTAAAGTGAATAGAAAAGCTCCGCACTATATTGTTTCGCCCTCAATCTCAGGAGCTGAGGCAGGGGCCTCTTGCCCCTTGAACGGCAGCGTACCGGCAGGGGCTTGATACTGCGGATAGAGAGGTCGTGACGACACGATACTATCCACCACAAACTTTGTAAATCCACGCCAAGGCAGTGCGCCGAAATACTCCTTGTAGTGCAACTCTACATTCTGACCACCGAGCAACATCAAACGCTCGGCCAACGCCCTATCAGGTACCGAAAACTCGAACTCGTAGGACTGCACGCCTGCGGTCTGTGCACGAAATCCTGCCTGAATAAGTTTGCCCTCGTAGGTCTTGAAGATAAAGCCCTTATGGACCACATAGTTCAACTCACCACTCTTCACACCCTCGCCAAAGACGAAGTAGAAGCGGAAGTAGAAGAACACTGCACCTGCACCAATCAGCAGTGCTGCCAAAATTGTAAAAACCTTTCTCATAATATAATCTGTTACAACAAGAATTTCAACAAGAATAACGCAGCAAGGATATAGGTCGAGATACCCACCTCGCGATATTTACCACTGCCAAGATGTATCAGCACATAGCTCAACACACCAAATATAATACCATCAGAGATGCTATATGCCAACGGCATCATTATAATACACAAGAAAGATGGTATAGCCTCCAAGTAGTTCGAGAAGTCGATTTTCGACACTCCCGACATCATCATAACACCTACCAAAATCAACACTGGTGCAGTAGCTGCACTCGGCAGAGAGAGGAAGAATGGGGCAAAAAAGAGGCATAGCAAGAAGCACAACGCCGTTACCGTTGCAGTCAATCCGCTGCGACCACCCTCTGACACTCCGGCAGCACTCTCGACATAGGTGCCAATGGTGCTTGTGCCGAGAAATGCACCTGCCGTAGTTCCGATAGCATCGCACATAAACGCCTGACGCATACGGATAGGGTTACCCTCTTTGTCCAACATATTAGCCTTTGCCGAGACTCCAATAAGAGTTCCGATGGTGTCGAAGAGGTCGATAAAGAGGAGCGTAAATACCACGATAAACATATCTTTCGAGAGGATATTAGCCCACTCGAACTTGCAGAATATAGGCTCGATGCTTGGAGGTGTGCTGACAAAGCCGCCAAACTTGGTTACACCCATCGGCACACCGATAACGGCAGCGAGAACGATACCTATAAGCAGCGCACCCTTAACTCGCTTAACCAACAATATCGAGGTTATAACGAGTCCGAGTATCGAGAGTATCGCTGTCGGAGTACCAATATCGCCCAATGTCACAAGCGTTGCATCGGAGCGAACGATAAGACCTGCATTTTGCAGACCGATAAAGGCGATAAATAGACCAATGCCCACCGAAATAGACTCACGCAAACACTTTGGCAAGGCGTGTACAATTTTTTCTCGCAGGTTGGTAACCGTGAGCAGGATAAAGACCAAACCCTCAATCAACACTGCGGTCAGGGCAAATTGCCACGAGTAACCCATAGTAAGGCAGACCGTATAGGCGAAAAAGGCGTTCAAGCCCATACACGGAGCCAAGGCAAAGGGCAACTTGGCATACAGGCCCATCATCAATGTCGGGATAAATGCCGCCAGCACCGTTGTTGTGAAGAGTGCCCCTTTGTCCATTCCTGTAACGGAAAGGATATTTGGATTTACGGCGAGTATATAGGCCATTGTCAAAAATGTGGTAATACCCGCAATAATCTCGGTTTTAACCGTTGTAACCGAACTATCCAGTCCGAATAATCGTTTGAGCATAGCAGTAAATTATTTTGTTCTACTCTTCTTGTTCAGGATATCGAAGGCGTATGTTGCACCCACTCGAATTTGGTGGTAGGGCCAATCCACAAAGCCCACCTGATGCGACAGTCGCAACGACAAATCACCTATGCGATACGAGAGGTTTGTTTTGAGAGTCATCGGGCGGTCGCCATCACGCTCCCAACCCACATAGCCACCCCAGCAGGTGTCTATCGTGAAATTTTTGACCGTATAGGCTAACAACAAGCCATACATCACCGCATCGTTCTGTCGTCCGTTGTCGGTCTGCCAACACAAAAAACCGCCACTTGCCGCCACTCGGAGGTTGTGTTTGCCACCGCCGAAGTCGAAGCCTCGACCTATCGCCGCATCGAAGAAGTAGCCCGGAGCATCGTAGCAACGGCCTTTGGCATATTGGTTTGCCGAGGCCGTTTTCAGCGCAGCACGCGCTGTGATGTCAATGTGGTGTCGCTCCTGCGAGAGAATACGCACATCGGCCGAGATGTAGAGGTCGCCCGAATCCATACCTTGCAAGGCGGTTGTATCGTATGGCGCAGGCAATCGGCGCAAAGCATTAACCTCTGGCGAGGTGTAAAAGTACTCAAACAGCGGCATCCACACCGTCAAATTTGCCTTCGAGGTAAAGAGTGGAATGGTCAGTTTAGCGAATAAATCGCCCGTAATATCGTCTGCCACACGCCCCGTAGTTGTGCCGAGGAAGCAGTCGCCATAAAGTTCGAGTTTCAGTTTTGAGGAGGTGCGGCCATCGAGCATATCTGGCACCGGAAAGGCATTGGGGCCAAAGTATGCAGGCGCAATCTTTGTTGGCACACCGAGATTAGGCTGTTCGATATTGGTCTGTGCATTGGATATTACACAAATAGAGAGCGCAATAAGTATCAGCGCATATTTAACAAACAGTCTCTTCATTACTTGGCAAAGATACAAAACAAAGTTCAAAATATAGCGTATAAAGCGAAATCTTTTTGTATCTTTGCAGTGATTATGTACAGAGTTTTAGCGATATTGATATTCTTCCTCGGAGTAGCACTCTTCGAGAAGGGCGATATTATACCTCTTACATCGGGCACGGAGAGCGAGTTTATCGACCTGCACCACGCTCAATTAGAGTGCAATCATCGCCATAATATTGATATCGAGCGCACCTCTTCTGTCGTTGTTCCTGCGGTGCGCACCACCTCCTCGAACATATCTCGTCAGGCACAACAGCGTCTTATGCACCTTGTTGCCTGCGAGCATTCACAAACAACAACAAACTATTCTGTTTCACGATTTATCCATCGACTTGGCTCATACAGCCGTGCGGTGGATTTCTACCTATATGTATTGTGTCAGTTACGACTATGATTTGTTGCAACACCCTAAAAATTGCAAACAAATCAAGTAACTAACATTTTAACATATAAATTACAATGGACATCAAGGATTTTAACGAGGCGCTCTATGCCTCGTCTAACGGCGTGGTTGTAGAGCGTCGTAAAAGCATTATTATACCTATATTAATATTATTGGCAGGCGTAGCACTGCTCGTAGCCAACTACTTTATCGAAAATGGCAACGATGCCAACAACCTCAAATCGGCACTTGTATTGACGGGTGGCAGCTTGGCGATTATCGGCATAGTTTGGTGTGGCGTTCGTATCTTCGGAGGCGGCGCCCCATATCATACAGCCGACAAGTGTTTCCTTATTCGCGAGCAGTATTCGTTTGACCGCGCACAGCAAGACACAATCATTAAAGCTATCGAGTCCTGCGATAAAACAGCTATTGACAACCTCGAAGAGAGCGATATTGCAGGTTTGTCGGTACTATGCTACCACTCGCCACGCAGCAAGTATTGCGCAATGCAGGCCTTTGCCTACGAGGAGTTTGTCTATAAGGCGATAACGGAGTTAAAAGTTAAGAATTAAAAGTTTAAGACATAAGACAATAAAGGAACGCTTTTGATAGCGTTCCTTTATTGTTTAGATAAGAATAAACGCGCATTTTAGCGAGGAAATTTCGCACCAAACGAAAAAGCGAGTCGGCAGCATAGTAAGCCTATGTGAGCAATCGGGCTATCGAAGTTTTGATGAGAAATTCACCAATCAGAATGCATTTTTGTTAGCGTATATTTTTAGCGAGGAAATTTCGCGCCAAACGAAAAAGCGAGTCCGCAGCATAGTAGACCTATGTGAGGAACTCGCTTATTGAAGAGCGGTGCGAAATTTACCGCTAAAAATATGCGCTATGCGCCGAAGTTATCGTACAAGATATTCTCCGGTGGCACTCCGAGAGAGTCAAGAAGCTTCTCGACAGAAGCGACCATCATTGGAGGTCCACACATAAGGTAGATACATCCCTCTGGGTCCTCGTGGTTTTTGAGGTAGTTCTCGAAGAGGACATTGTGAACAAAGCCCACCTTATAGTCTACGCCTGCTGCATCTGCCTCTGGGTCTGGGCGGTCGAGAGCAAGGTTGAACTTGAAGTTAGGGAACTCACGCTCAATCTCTGCGTAATCCTCCAAGTAGAACGCCTCTTTGAGCGAACGAGCACCATACCAGAATGTTACAGGGCGCTTGGTCTTCTCGGTCTTGAAGAGGTGCATAATGTGCGAACGCATAGGCGCCATACCTGCACCACCACCGATGAAAATCAACTCCTGAGTATCAGGCAAGTTGTCAGGGAGGAAGAACTCTCCGTAAGGGCCCGACATAGTGATCTTATCGCCCGGTTTGAGCGAGTAGATGTATGATGAGCAGACACCCGGATTTACAGGCAACATCTTGCGGTCAGGACCGAATGGAGGGGTTGCGATACGAACATTCAAGCGGATGATATCGCCCTCGGCAGGGTAAGTAGCGCACGAATAAGCACGCACCTGAGGCTCAGGGTTTACCATCTTCAAGTCACGAAGACCGAACTTAACCCAATCCTCCTCGTACTGAGGGTCTACATCGATATCCTTGTAATCAACAGTGATTGCAGGAACATCAATCTGAATGTAACCACCCGAACGGAAGTTGAGATGCTCGCCCTCAGGCAACTTAACCACGAACTCCTTGATGAAGGTAGCAACATTGTGGTTAGAAACGACCTCGCACTCCCACTTCTTGATGCTGAGCACCGAGTCAGGAACAGCGATTTTCATATTCTCCTTAACCTTAACTTGGCAACCCAAACGCCAATTCTCGCGAATCTGCTTGCGGTTGAAGAAGCCTGTCTCGGTAGGGAGAACCTCGCCGCCACCCTCCAAAACCTGACACTTGCACTGTCCGCAGGCACCCTTACCACCGCAAGCCGATGGGAGGAAGATGTCTGCCGTAGCGAGTGTAGCAAGGAGGTTACCACCGGCCTCAACCTCAACGACCTTCTTGCCGTTGTTGATGTCGATAGTTACATTGCCCGACGAAGTCAGCTTAGCCTTTGCAAAGAGCAACAGCGCCACCAAAAGGAGTGTTACTGCAAGAAAGGCAACGATTGCAACAATAATTACTTTTACCATCTTTTTATACTCTTATTAAAGGTTTACAACTGAATACCCGAGAATATCATAAATGCGATACCCATAAGGCCTGTGATAATAAATGCGATACCCGGACCCTT